>JAOZGV010000050.1 GCA_026015225.1 Candidatus Bathyarchaeota archaeon | reverse complement strand
TTTAAAGAATTAGAAGAGGCACTCCTGATGCAAAATATATGTAAGATATCTTTGAGAGTAAGAGCTGGAGATACGGATTTTACTGGATTTGCATATAATGTAAGATGCCTTGAATGGTTTAGTGTAGGTAGAATAGAATTGTTTCGCTCCCTTGGAATTCAATATTCAAGTGATGGAAGTATTATTATAAATAATGAGGAACAAAATGTATCCTTTGTTATTGGAGAAGTTTACGCTAAATTCCATTCGCCAGCAAGATTTGACGATTTGCTTGAGTTAGAAACTGAAATTGAGGATATTGGAGAAAAAATTCTGAGATTTGAACACAATATCTATAAAAAAATTGATGGCAGATTACTTGTTAGCGGTCATAGTGTATATATATGCATTGATAAAAAAAGTGTAAAGTCCATTAAAATACCTTTAGAAATTAGAACACTCTTAGATAATTATTAAAAAATAGGGAAGACAAATAAATCATAAATAATCTTCATATTAGATAATAAATAGCACTCATATGTGGTTAAAATGAACGATAATGAAGTTATAGTAAGTCTTCGATTAAATGAGGATCTAGTAAGAAAATTAGAAAAAGCATGCATAACCCGTAAAGCAAGTATGGATAATATTGTTTCTGAATTAATTGACAAATATCTTTAACTTTCTTCTCTATCTATTATAACATCTGTGATGGGGTTATAGATTTGCCAAAAGAGATAACAGATATCGAAGAATTTATTCAATTATCTAATAAAGCAATGGAATGTCGGGTTAGGAGATCAGGAAATCTCGTTAAACTTAAGCTGAGAACCGGTAAGGGACTGTATACTATTAAATTAGATGCAAATAAGGCAGAACAGGTGTTAGAAGGATTAAATTGTGAAATAATAGAAATTTAATTATTTGATATTTAGATCACTCAATCCACCATGTATTGTAGGTATTAAGAATAGATTATCATTATTCTTAACAATGGTTCTTAATCCGTTAAGCACTCCAATTTCTTTGTTGTTTAAAACGATGATTATGTCAGATTCTATTTCTTTGATCCTTTTTTTGTAAAGTCCTTCAAAACCATTAATCTTATTAGCTAATTTAATAAGCGCAGACTCAATTGTCGCCGGTTCTTCTAATCGGAGTTCAATGAATTCAATATCAGCATAATTTTTCAAAATTCCAAAAAAATTTACTTTTATTTTAATCATTTTGTATAATCCTGGTGGGGATGCATTTTCAAATTTTTTTATTAAAACTAGTTTATGAAAATGGTTTCTCATAATGCCCATTCTGAACAAATATAGAAGCTAATGTAAAAGATTTAAAACGTGGGCCCTAAAAAATTATAATAATTTCCAAATTTTTCATTCCAATGAATTGGAGCTTGCGCATCCTATTAAGCATAACTTTCAATTTCCATAGTTTATCTGTATAATAACTCAACTCTTTGTTATCTCAAGTATTATCCTTGCATCAACAACACTAGCACCTTTATCATAGACCATTATTGGATTTAGATCCATTTGGTTGATCTCTGGATGGTCAATCATTAACTTGGATGTATTCATTAAAATCTCTGATATTGCATTCTCATCAGCAGGAGGCTGTCCTCTGTACCCCTTCAATATTGGGTAAGCTTTTATCTCTTTTATCATCTCATTTGCATCTTTTTTACTGATAGGTGCTATTCGAAAAGTTACGTCTTTTAGTACTTCAACAAAGATACCTCCTAATCCAAACATTAAAGTCTGGCCAAATTGGGGGTCTTTCAAGCCTCCGACTATTACTTCAGTTGATGCTGGGGCCATCTTTTGTATAAGAACACCTTTTATTTCAGCATCTTCTTTGTAACTACGAACTCGCTTGAGAATTTCTTCAAATTCTTTTCTTACCTCATTATCACTTTTCAATCCTACAGCAACTCCACCTGCATCAGTCTTGTGTAAAATATCAGGAGAAACAATTTTTAAAACTACAGGGTAACCTATTTTATTGGCAAATTCTTCTGCCTCTATGGGATTTGAGGCAACGTCAAACTCAGGCGTAGGTAAGCCATATTGGATACATATCGATTTAGCTTCAGGTTCTAAAAGATTAATCCTACTTTCACTTAATGCATTCTTTATTATTTCAGAGACTTTAACACTCATTCTTTAATATCTCCTTTTCAATAGTTAGCTATGACTAACTGAATTTATAATGAATATTTTGGTAATGTATAGATTTATTCTTTAATTTAAGCTTAAGGTCTTTCTTCCTCTCCTTTACTAACTAATCTAGTTAGTTCCGCATTTAATTCAGGGAATCCATGATCCTCAATAGAGGACACAGGAATGGGCCGTACATCCAAACCTACCTCTGAGATAATACGAATTAAATTATCATTAATTAATGATGATATTTCTTTTCCCTCATTCCAAAGAGAATTTTGCAGAAAATCAATATCCTTTGTCCAGGAAAGAATTCTATTAAGTTCTTCTTTTCTAATCAAATCTATCTTAGATAACGCATAGACCTGAGGTTGGATCAATCGCGTATAAACAGCAATTGAAAGATATACATTTGAAATATAATTTAGAGGATTTCTACAAAAAGGGGCATCAAATAGAAAAACTGTTGCTTTTGGGCAATCTAAAATTGAGTTCATGATATACGGGCCACTTTCTCTAAATGCAAATAATTCAATCTGCCCAGGCGTATCAATCAATACTATATCAGGTTTAACTTTGGTTATCTCCTCTCTAATTTCTTCTAAATAGTCTGCAATAAGATCTGATGCTATGAGTAAAGCTCCATTTGGACCAAGTTTATATTTGTCCATTAAAGCTGAAAAATCGATATAATTTCTCGCATCTATGTCTGGATTATATGGTAGTGAAGTTACTCCAGGATCTAAATTGACAAAAATAACATTCTGGCGGGTCAATTTTAACCAATCGCCAAAACTAGCCGTTAAACGAGATTTTCCTGAGCCTGCCATGCCCACAAATAGTACTATATACATATACAAGACTTCGTTTTTAGTCAAAGAAGTATATCTTATTAATAATTTTACATTGGATAATGTTCATTACGTTTTTTTAGAGAGCCACCATTTTAAATACTCTTTTTGCCTTTTTTTCTTAATTTCTTCTTCACTAACATTTCTGACAAAGGTTTTATCTTTGTCTTCCATTAACTGTTGGAACGTAAATGTAAGTCCACAACTCTTACAAGTATATTGCTTTAAAGATTTATCGTAATTAAGCACTCCTCCACATTCGAGACAATAATTAGTCAACTCATTACACTACCTGAAATTTTATTAGCGAAATATTTGCATTAGGTTTTAATTAAACTTTTAATGAATCCAAAATTAAGAAATATTTTGTTCAGTCTCTTATTCTCTAGGGATATAATAATATTCTCCCAAACCTTTCTGTTTTCTATCAATTTTACTATCAGTTTTATTAACTCTGGGTCTACCCGTTTCTCTATCTCTCCTGAAAGTAATTTCCATGCTTGCGAGAAATTTATTCATGCCCCCTCTCAGATTAAGTGGTTCTTCAGATCGTCCATTTGTACCGGGATTTCCTGAAAAAACGCATAATCTATCTGCCATGAAATCTTGAATTGCAATGTCATGTTCTACAATAAAAGCATAAGCTTCTTTATCTTCAACAATTTTTCTTAGAGCTTTTGCCACTGCTAGTCTTTCCTCAACATCCAAATAAGCGCTTGGCTCATCAAGAAAGAAGATCTTCGCATCCTTTGCCAGACAAGTGGCAATAGCCACTCTTTGAAGTTCCCCGCCACTTAAACTTGATACATCTCTATCCAAAAATTTGTATAATTTCAGTGGTCTTATGATGGCATTTTCTATAAAATCTGAATTTTTATTTTCAACTACTGCGTCTTTCAATAGAGATGAAACTGCCCCATCATATTCTGTATATATGTATTGGGGTTTATAGCTCAAAGATAGATCGATAAAAGGCGAGATAGACTCATTATCAGGTTTTTCAATTCCTACCAATAATTTTATGAAAGTAGTCTTGCCTATTCCGTTTGGTCCAAGTATGCCAATAATCTCGCCTTGGTCTATGTAAGCCCCATCGACCTCTAATTTAAAATCGCCAAAATCTTTTATCATATTTGGCCAAAAGATCCTACTTCCTTTTTCAGAATCCTCGCTCTCTCTTGGGGGTCTGATATGGAATTTTATAGAATCATTCCTAAATCTCATATTTTCATCGGGAAGGAATCCATTGAGATATATGTTTATTCCAACTCTAACACCATGATTATGGGAGATTATCCCATAAACTCCAGGTTCACCATATATTACCGAAACTTGATCTGAAAGGTAATCTAACATGGCAAGATCATGTTCGGCAACAAGAACAGTTTTTCCCTCATTTGGGAGGGTTCTTATTATTTTAGAAGTTTTTATTCTTTGACTGACATCCAAATGGCTAGACGGCTCATCAAAAATGTAAATATCAGCATCACGACACAAGGTTGCAGCTATAGCAACTCTCTGCAATTCCCCTCCGCTTAAGGCATTAAGAGGGCGATTGATAACTTTATTGAGCTCAAGATCAAAAAGAATTTTTTTTAGTATATTTCGTTCATCAATATTTTCTAAAACTTCGATGACCTTTCCACTTACAATTTTTGGAATCTTGTCGATATATTGAGGTTTATATGAAATTTTAATCTTACCTGATGCCAATTTATCAAAATAAGATTGAAGTATGGTTCCTCTATAATGTTTTTGAATGCCCGTCCAATCGGGCGGTGAATCGTATTTTCCAAGATTTGGTTTAATCTCTCCAGATATGATACGTAGCGCTGTAGACTTTCCTGTGCCATTTTCTCCTATTAGTCCGGTTATCATCTCACTATTTGGTGTTGGCAATCGGTAAAGTTTAAATGTATTTTTACCATACCGATGGCTACATTCAGGCTCAATTTCCTCAGGAATATTAATTATTTGAATGGCATTAAATGGACATTTCTTTACACAAATACCGCAACCACTACATAGTTTCTCAATAATTACTGCCTTTTCAAGTTCTTCATCAATTCTTAAAGCCTCAATTCTGTTCTTAACTTTTGGGCAAAATTTCAAACAGATTGATTTACAGTCTTCTGGCTTGCATTTATCCCTATCGATTACAGCCACTCTAACCATTCAATATTCAACCTAATATGAAATGCAAATTCGGTTTTACCCGTTTAATATCAAAATCGGGACAAATTATGACTACCACTCTTCTTCTTCCAAACTCTCATCCTCGTCCCATTCTTCCTCTTCCAAATCTCCCTCTTCTTCATTATCCCGATCTAATCTTTTTTCCATAGTCATCTCCTCGACAATTTAAATGCAAGAAAAACCGTCAATATAATTTATTTTCTTTATTCTTGTCGAATTCAACTACAATTATTATAGGAAAGTTTAGATTTTTTTTGGATTGTTTTTAAAAAAGTGCAATTACTGACAAAGAACGAAGAATTCATTATTTAATCTTTCTTCAAAAGACTGAATTTTATACTTAATCTATTTTATTTTTAAGGCTTGCTTTGCTAAAATTAAATGGGTATGTAGTTAGAGGTTTTTTGTGATTTATTATTCTTTTTTTTGAAATTTTTCTAAAGCATTGCTAAAAATTTTTCTTGCAACTTCACTTTTTAATGAAGGTAAAATATGGATTATTTTTTTATCTTTATCAATTATGAACGCTTCATTTTTATCTTCTCCAAAACCCACTCCACTTTTACCCACATCATTTGCGATTATCAGATCGGCATTAACTAGTTTTAATTTTTCATGAGCTCTATTGATCAGCTCATCTTTCTTAATATTATATTCTGCTTTGAAAGCTACTAAGAAAATATCTGGACTAATCTGTTTTACTTTTTCAATAATCTTAGGAGTGGATTTAAGCTTCAAAGAGAGCTCTTTGGTATCCTTTGATACGATCTTATGATCAAATCTCTTTACGGGTGTATAATCTGCAATTGCCGCAACGGAAACAACAAAATGAAAATCATCTGATTCTAATTCTGAAATAACAACATTAAACATCTCTTCAGTTGACTCCACCCGAATACAATCAATGTAAGATGGAGGATTCTCTTGTCCAGGACCATAAATCAATTTTACATCTGCACCTCTTCTAAACGCCTCCTTTGTAAGAGCTATTCCCATCTTCCCTGAACTTTTATTAGTTATGACTCTTATGGGATCTATTTGCTCTATAGTTGGTCCAGCCATTATTAACACTTTTAAATTGAGCATATCTTTTTCAGAGAGTCTACTAATAACTCTCTCAACGATCTCTTGAACTTCTTGTATCTTTGCTTTACCCTCTTGTATATGGGGAACGATGAATTCAACTCCAAATGATTCTAATTTCTTAATGTTCTCGATTAAAGCTGGATGTTTATACATCGACACATGCATTGCTGGAACTATTAATAAGGGAATTCCAGATCCAATTGCTGTTGTTGCGATTGTTGTAACTACGGTATCATCAATTCCATTTGCAATTTTGCCGATGGTATTTGCTGTGGATGGTGCAATAAGCACCAAATCTGCTCTCCCAATCCATTCTCCAGCTAATTGCACGTGCTCAATTTTTCCAGTTAAATCTACAATGACAGGATTTCCTGTAGCCCATTCAAAAGCTACAGGTTGAATTATTTTTTGAGCTGATATAGACATTGCTGTATGAACTTCAGCACCATATCTCATCAACACTCTCGCAATTTCTGGGCTTTCAACTGCAGCAATGCTTCCTGTTATACAAAGTACCACTTTTTTCTCTTTTAATTCAGAACCTAAGCTCCCAATAATATCTTTTAATGGATCTTTCAAAAGATTATCTCCAATATTATCTCTTTAAGTAGTAATAATAGTCTTAATGCAAATCTTAATAATTTTCGATAAATTAATATATCTCTTCAAGCATCTTACAAAGATGTTTTACTGATGCTTAAGGTGAACTAATTTGGGTGACTATGTTTTCGGTGATGACTTTTATCCCTTTAGACTTGGCATTAAATATTAATCTACTTAAAACAATAGGCTTGCATAAAATAGATATAGTTCTAGTAAAAACACTCAATATAACTCAACGTATTATAGAGCACACTCCATGGACCTTTCTGCAGATTATTAATTCTTTCAGGAGGATTATCAATGCCAAATTCCAATAGCTCAAATGATAAAGAAAGAATAATTATAAAATTTGGTGGGGCAAGCCTTGCTGATAGTGGCAGAATATTAAAAGCAACTAAATTTGTACTAGATGAGGTAAATAATGGTAAAGATGTCGTAGTAGTTGTTTCAGCCATGGGCAAAACAACAGATTCGTTGCTGGGAATTCTAGAAAAATCTTCTAATAATAATCTAGAAAAAACAGACGCGGATGATATCCTATCGATGGGGGAGAGAACTAGCATTAGAATATTTACGGCAGCCTTAAAGTCAAAATCAATAGATTTGAGAGTGAAATACTTTGATCCATCCGATGAAGACTGGCCTATAATCACTGATGAAAACTTTACTAATGCAAACCCAATTATTGAACAATGCAAGACAAGAATAAGGCAAAACATAGAACCTTTATTTAAGAATAACATAGTGCCCGTGAGTGCTGGTTTTGTTGGTAAGACTCGTAATGGGCAAATAAGTACTATTGGAAGGGGCGGTAGTGATGCTACTGCATTTATAATTGCTCAAGCCTTAAATGCAAAAGAAGTAGTAATGGTTACGGACTCTCATGGAATAATGTCGGCCGATCCAAAATTTTTCCCAAATGCAATGAGAATTCCCAGAATTGATGTGAATTACCTAGTCAAATTAGCAGACTCGGGTGCGAAATTCATTCATATTAAAGCACTCAAATACAAATCTCCCAAAACGAATGTGAGAGTAATTCATTTTAAGGAATCAAGTCTGGCTGCAAATGGAACTATTATAACAGGGGGAATTGGTAGCGATTTAAAGGTTAATTTTATGAGCAATTCACCTATAGTGATGGTCACGATAGTTGGTCAAGAAATTTCTGAAAAATCTAACGTCATAAATGAATTAATTGAAAAGATAAATTATTATGCAAAATTAGAAGGTATGTCATTAAATCATGACTCGGCAATTTTTTACGTCTCGGAGAACAAGGATCTCAAAGAATTGCTTGAAGGCATTCACGATTCTGTGAAGAATCACAAAGAAACAATTGCTATGAATTTTCATAAAAAACTTGGTTTTCTAAAGATTAGTGGTGTTGGTCTAGAACAGACTCCAGGAGTTGTTGGTTTAATTTCAGAGAGTTTGAGACTAAAAGGAATCAATATCTTTGGAATACTGACAATTACTTCAAGTATATTAGTTTTCATTGATTGGGATGAATCAAAAAATGCAAAAGAATTGATAGAAAAAGCATTGGAGGACTCTTCTTGATTAAAACGGCAATCCTAGGCTCAACAGGCATCGTAGGTCAGAAATTCACTCAACTACTATTGAACCATCCTTGGTTTGATATATCTGTTGTTGCTGGCTCCAAGAGGAGTGCAGGTTTGAAATATGGTGAAGCTATTGGTAGTAAGTTTTCATGTGATCTTCCTGAAAATATTTTCGAACTTGAAGTTATGCCAACCACTCTCGAATCAGTGAATGATGCAGATATCATTTTTTCAGCTCTTCCGTCAAGTATCGCTGGAAAAGTTGAGGAAGATTTCGCAAAAGCTGGATATACAGTATTCAGCAATGCTTCTTCACATCGAATGGCAGAAGATGTACCAATTCTAAATCCAGAGGTAAATGGAGATCATATTCGTTTAATTGAAGAACAGAAAAGAAGGAGAGGTTGGAGCGGTGCCATAATTACCAATCCTAATTGTACTACCGCAATATTATCTCTTTCATTGAAGCCGATATTTGAAAAATTTGGAATCAGATGCGCTATTATTTCAACTATGCAAGCAATATCAGGTGCAGGCTATCATGGGGTGCCGTCGATTGATATTATAGATAATGTAATACCGTTTATAAAAAATGAAGAAGAAAAGATTAAAAATGAGACATTGAAAATCCTTGGTACGCCCTTCAAAATAGCAGATTTTAAAATTTCGGCAAGTTGTCACAGAGTTGCTACAATCGATGGGCATTTACAAGCAGTATTTTTAGAAACAGAAAAGGAAGCGTCACCCAAGGAAATAATCGAAACTATGGATAAATTCTCAGGTGAGCCTCAAGAATTGAAGTTGCCCTCAGCTCCTAAAAAACCTATTATCGTAAAACAGGAGGAGGATAGACCACAACCAAGAATTGATAGGTTGGAGGGCAATGGCATGTCTGTTGTAGTAGGTCGTGTTAGAGAGGACGAAGTTCTTAAAGGAATTAAATATGTCGTTCTTGGGCATAATACGATAAGAGGTGCTGCAGGATGTTCGATATTAAATGCTGAGTATTTAAAAACGAAAAAATACATTTAGGGGATGAAAATTTTTGAAGTGGGGAAAAAATAGAAGATTGAAAAAAATCTTTAGAAATGATGGAAAAACCTTCATTGTTCCGATGGATCACGGAGTTACAATTGGTCCAGTAAATGGCCTAAAAAATATGCAAATTATTGTTGATAAACTCTCGAAGGGAGGCGTTGATGCAATTCTTGTACATAAGGGAATAGCAAAAACAGTAAATGTCGAAAATATGGGTTTAATCATTCATCTAAATGGTTCAACTAAATTAGGTCAGAAACCGAATTGGAAAGTTCAAGTCTGTTCTGTGGAAGAGGCAATAAGACTTGGAGCAGATGCCGTCTCTGTTCATATAAATGTTGGAAGTCCGGAAGAAAATGAAATGCTCAAAGATATGGGTAGGATCGTTGATGAATGTGATAAATACGGCTTTCCTCTCCTTGCGATGATGTACCCAAGAGGCCCCGATATAAAGAATGAACACGATCCAGAATTGGTCTGTCATGTTGCTAGATTAGGAGCTGAAATTGGAGCTGATATTATTAAGACAAATTATACTGGAGATATTGAAACATTCAAAGATGTGACTTTTAGCTGTCCAGTTCCTACTGTTATTGCTGGTGGGCCTCGAGCAAAAACAAATACAGAAGTCCTTCAAATGGTTCAAGACTCTCTAAAAGCAGGAGGCGCTGGACTTTCAGTTGGTAGAAATGTATTTCAACATGAAAATCCAAAATTAATGGCTAAGGCACTTTCATCAATCGTTCATGAAGGGGCTTTAGTTAATGATGCTATGAAAATTTTGGAAGAGAGATGATTGAAGGAATTTTGGCTTAAAATTGATGAAAATTTGCCACAAAAAAACAGAGAGGACTTGATTAGGTCCTCATCACAATACTGTAATATCTTTCTAATAGAAAATGATGAATTAATTTCATTGACCAAAGAGAACAAGATAAAAGTATGTTCCAAAGATGAATCCAGTGATATATTTCTTATAGACGAGTTTGATGAGAATAAAATTTTGGAATTAAAAAAATCTGGAAAAAAAATTGCCATTAAAATAACAATTAAAAAAAGAAAAGATGAAGAATTTGTCTCAAAAGCTTTAGACTTATTGTCTGATTATATTTTATTGAATTGTCCCGATTGGAAAATTATTCCTCTGGAAAATATAATAGCTAAAGCCCATGGAAAATGCAAATTATTAGCCAAAGTCTCCAGCTCAAAAGAAGCTGATATAGCTCTTAAAACTCTTGAAATTGGAGCAGATGGCATTGTTCTCGAAACCTCCCGCATTGAAGAAATAATTGAAACTTCTTCTCTTATTAAAAGATCAACTCTAAAAATTGAGATTTCTGAAGCTGAAATAATTAGGACAAAACCCATTGGGATGGGAGCAAGGGTTTGCATCGATACTGTGGATTTGATGAAAAAAGGAGAGGGCATGTTAGTTGGTAGTCAGTCCTCAGGACTCTTCTTAGTAGAATCGGAAACTCATGAAAGCTCATTTGTTGAAACAAGACCATTTCGAGTAAATGCTGGACCAGTATCATTATACATCCTTGTATCTCCTGAGAAAACTAATTATCTATCAGAATTGAAAGCTGGGGATGAGGTTATGATAGTAGATAGGACTGGAAAGGCAAGAGTAACTAATATTGGCAGAGTAAAGATCGAATGGCGACCGATGGTGTTGGTAGAAGCCAAAACTCGGCTTAGTATATTTAGAACTATATTACAAAATGCTGAGACAATAAGACTTGTAACTAGTGAAGGTTCCAAATCAGTGACTGAACTAAAGAAAGGAGATAAGATATTAGTTCGATTAGAAGAAGGAGGAAGGCATTTCGGAGTAAAGGTTGAAAAAGAAACGGTGATAGAACGCTGAAAGTAAATATATGTGTGTCTATCATGCCTAAGAATATTGATGAATCCCTCCAAAATATAAAAAATATAGAAAAATTTTCTCCTGATTTTATAGAAATTAGATTGGATAAAATCAAAATTTTTGATTTTAAGAAAATTGTGGCTTCAACAAATACACCACTCATAGCTACAACTAGAGCAATCAATGAGGGAGGGTTCTTCGCTGGCAATGATCAAGAAAGAATAAAAATACTACTTGAAGCAGCAAAAGAAGGATTCAATTACATCGATCTAGAATTATCGACAAAGAATTTAGTAGAATTGGTGAAAAGATTTCAATATTTGAATTCAAAGGTAATAATATCTTTTCACGATTATAAAAAAACCCCTTCTATCAAAATTATTAATGAAATTTTTAATAAAGAAATAAGCAAGGGTGCTGACATATGTAAAATTATTACAACTGCCAGAAAATTCGAGGATAATTTAAAATTACTAAATTTCATTTGTTGCAATTACAAAAAAGCCAGAATTGTTTGCTTTGCTATGGGCGAAAGTGGCAGAATATCTCGATTTATTTCGCCAATTTTAGGAGCCCACTTCACATTTGCCTCGATGGAAGAAGGAGAAGAAACTGCGCCCGGTCAATTAGAAATTAATAGAATGAGAGAATTATATGAGAGGTTGGGGTTAAATTCCTGAATGGAAATCTCTGGAAGAACAAAAATTTGTGGAGTAATAGGGAATCCAATTAAACATACTCTAAGTCCAATTATGCATAATGCAGCTTTCAAAAAACTAAATCTAGATTTTGCATACGTAGCTTTCAAAGTTGAAGAAAATATGCTTCAAGAAGCGATAGAAGGCATGCGTGCTCTAAGAATTCATGGCCTTAATGTGACTATTCCGCATAAAGAAAGTATAATTCAATTATTAGATGGAATTGACCCTGAAGCAAGAGATATTGGTGCTGTAAACACGATACTAAACAAGGCCGATGAATTAATTGGATATAACACTGATGGTATTGGAGCTATTAAAGCCATAGAAGGCCATAAAATTAATCCAAGAAAGAAAAGAATAGTTATGCTCGGAGCTGGCGGTTCTGCTAGATCAATTGCTTACCATATATCTCAGGTCGCTGAAAAAGTTGTAGTACTTAATAGGACCGAGGAAAGGGCTAAAAAGCTTGCTGAAAATCTGAAATTTAAAATCAATGCAAATATTGTTTGGGATCAACTCTCAAAAGAAGTTATTCGGAAACAATTAATTGATGCAGATATTCTAATAAACACAACAAGTATCGGTTTAAGTCCAAGATCAGATGAAAGTTTGGTTGATCCTAAATTTTTGAATCCAGAATTATGTGTCTTTGACATTGTCTACAATTTGATTGGAACTAAATTGATACGTGATGCAAGAAAGATTGGAGCAAAAACAATAGATGGAATTGATATGTTGATCTATCAAGGTGCCATGGCTTTTACTATTTGGACAGGAGTGGAAGCTCCCATAAAAGCGATGAAGGATGCTATCATACAAGAGATTAGTTAATTTAGCAAAAAATATTAAGAAATGCTATGGAAAATTACAGTTACATTGTTTAATAGTAGTTTATTTTCTTTTTAAATCAACCCATTTCTTATCTAGTTTTGCCATGCCTTCCCAGCCACGATCCATAAATAAAGCGTCGACTGTAGTAATGGCGGCCATCGCTTCAATAACAGCGTAAATTCTACCAAGTAATGTAGCATCTCTTCTTGTTATTGGGCTTAATTTTTCTTCTTTCATAGTTTTCATGTTAATAGAAGGCTGTTCTACTGATACGGTTGGAGTAGGTTTGATTGCCACTCGAGCAATTATATCTTCACCAGTTGTTATTCCTCCTAAAATACCGCCAGCATTATTTGTTTTGAACCTGACTTTTCCATTTTCAAGATATGGATGATCATTAAATTCTGAACCCCTCATCTTACTACAACCGAATCCAGCTCCAAATTCTATACCTTTAACTGCCCCAATACTCATTATTCCATGAGATAGCATTGCATGAAATTTATCAAAAACAGGTTCGCCTAGGCCACCTGGAATATTATGAATTATTAGCTCAATAATGCCACCTGCTGTATCACCCTCTTTCTTAACTTCAAGCACATTATCTATCATTCTGTTGGCTGCTTCGGGATCTGGGCAGTTTATCTCGTTTTTTCGATAATTTTTCTTAATTTCTTCGAAACCCATTTCTTTTGCTTTTATGCCCATACATTCCTTGGTATAGGCAATTACCTCGATGCTCTCTCTTGCAAGAAGAATCTTAGCTACAGCCCCTGCAGCCACTCTGCCTACTGTCTCTCTTCCTGAGGCTCTGCCTGCGCCACACCAATCAGCGCATTCTCCATACTTAAGAAAGAAAGAGTATTCTGCATGACCTGGTCTAATGAGATCCTTATAGTCATGGTACTGATCGATGTGAATTTTTTGAGTATCCATATTATAGACAATCATTCCGATGGGAACGCCTGTGGTCACTTTATCTGGCCCAATTCCTGCGAAGATGTGAACTTGATCAGTTTCTTTTCTTGGAGAATTCAACTCTCCTGTTCCGGGGCGTCTTTTATCCATCTCTTTCTGAATCATTTCATCAGTTATTTTTACTCCAGGTGGAACGCCATCCACTATAACAGCTAAACCACTTCCTTTTCCTATCCCATAAGATTCTCCACATGTAGTAATCCTAAAGAATCTTCCAAACGTATTTCCTAACATATAATTAAACCTCCATGGTCATTTTTGCACCAAGATTACTCATTATCTCAATATAATTAGGAAATGTTGCCTTTATAGCTTCAGCTGTGTCGATCTCCGTAATTCCTTCAGCGATCATACCTGCAAGACTTAAAGCCATGACCACTCGATGATCATTATAGCCTTTTAATTCGGCCCCCCTCAACTTGCTTTGTTCGAGGATCATTCCATCATCGGTCTCTTGGACTTTTGCCCCCATCTTTGATAATTCATTAGTCATAGCTTTTATCCTATCTGTCTCTTTTATTCTTGCATGAGCAACATTCTTTATAATAGTCTTTCCTTCTGCATTGCACCCTAAAACCGCAACTGCTGGTAATGCGTCGGGTGTGTTATTTAGGTCAAGTTCGCAACCAAGTAGTTTTGACTTATTAATAACTATCCCCTTTTCATTGGCCCTAATATCAGAACCCATTCTTTTTAGATAGGTAAAAACATCTTTATCTGCTTGTGTATCGTTTAGATCCAATCCCTTTATAACCACGTTCTGTCCAAGCATAGCTGATGCTACAAGTAAGAAAGTTGCAGAACTCCAATCTGAGGGAATTGTTTTTTCAAATGGGAAGTATTTTTGTCTCCCATAAATCATGACCTTTTGAAAATCTTGATTTTGATAATTTATCCTAAGTTCGTTTAACCATTTCATCGTCATCTCAATATATGGAATCTCGCAAATATTGAAGATCTTTATCTCTGTGTTTTGATTCAATAAAGGGCAAGTTATTAGCAGACTCGATAGGTATTGAGAACTTTTACAATCTAATGCCGTTGCCCCCCCCATCATTCTTCCCTGAATTTCAATGGGAGGGCAGCCATTATTATTGATCGAAGATGCTTTTGCACCCAAATTTTTTAACGCTAATAGGAGAGGGTAGATCGGTCTTTTCCTTATGGAGTCGTCACCATCTATAATTATTTTTTCATCGGCTAGAGCTGCTGCAGAAGTAATAAAATTTGTTGTAGTCCCTGAATTAAGCGTATTAATTTTTTTCTTTTTAATAATTGGATATCCGCCAAAGCCAGTTATCTCAAATTCTCCCTTGGACTTTTTTATAATCATTGCTCCTAATGCTGAACAAGCGTTTATCGCGGCTCTGGTATCTTCTGACTCCAATGCGTTCTTCAATTTACTTTTTCCTTCTGCAAGCGAAGCAAATATAAAGCCCCTTATAGTGTGAGATTTTGAACTGGGAACTTTTGACACTCCATTTATTTTGTTAGTTTTTTCAACTATTAACCTCATCCAGTGAAATTCTCCAAAATTTTTATTCGATCAATTAAATATCCTTATTTATGTCAGCATAAATCAATTTATTTTACTTTTATTGATGAATGTTTAAACTTGTTTGTATTATGGTAAATAAGTGCAGGTTACTAGATTTATCCAAAAATTTTCCTGAGAGAATGTGGAAAAAATGAAAGAGATTAAGCAGCTTAGGGAAAAATTAGATGAAATAGATATAGAGATCTTAGAACTCCTAATGGAGAGAATGGATATAGTAAAAAGAATTGGATTAATTAAAAAAAGACAAAATTTGCCCATAATTGATAAGGACCGAGAGGAAGAAGTATATGATAATGCTACTAAATTTGCATTAAAACACGATTTGGATAGTATTCAAATTAAATCCATATTCCGCGAGATCGTGATATTGAGTAAGAAAGTTCAGAATGAGTTATTAAATCATTAAATTAGTTCTTAATGAATCTAAAGACCAATTCCATCAATTTTTATGTCGCACCTAGGACACTTTCCATTTTGAATTTTATTATTTGCTAATTGAAAACCGTATCTTTTAATTAAAATATCCCCACAATTAAAACAATAGGAGTTCTCTCCCTCATCACCAGGTATATTTCCTGTATAAATATATTTTAGACCCAATTCATACCCAATTTTTCTTGCTTTTCTAAGAGTAGATGAAGGCGTCCTGGGAAATTCTAACATCTTATGAGTGGGATGAAATGCAGAAATATGCCAAGGTATTTCGCTGCCAAGATTCTTGATAAAATCAGCAATTCCTTTGAATTCTTCTTCAGTATCATTAAGTGTCGGAATAACAAGAGTTGTTATTTCTATCCATATTCCTAACTTTTTATATAATTTTATCGAATCAAGAATAGGTTGAAGCTCTGCTCCACAATTATTTCGATAAAAATTATCAGAAATAGATTTTAAATCTATATTGGCTCCATCTAGAAAGGGGCTAATCTTAATTAGAGCCTCTTCAGTGATATATCCATTAGTAACAAAAATATTTTTAAGCCCGCTCTCATGTGCTAGGATTGCCGTATCGAAAGCATACTCAAAAAAAATAGTAGGCTCAGTATAGGTATAAGCAATACTAAAACAATCATACTTTTTAGCAGCTAAAATTATTTCTTCAGGCTTTGTAAATTCTCCAGTAATTAGTTCCTTCTCATTTGCTACTTGCGATATTTCAAAATTCTGACAATTTTTACATTTAAAATTGCATCCACGCGTGGCTATGGAGTAGGCCAGAGAACCTGGATGAAAATGATAAAGAGGTTTCTTTTCTATAGGATCTATTGCTTCGGATGCAAGATTACCGTAAACTAAAGTATATAACACGCCGTTCTTATTTAATCTGACATTACATATCCCTTTTTTTGATTCAGGAATAGTACATCTGTGGGAGCATAAAAAACAACAAACAAATTTATTATCCTGCGTTTTATAAAACATAGCTTCTTTCATAAATATATTCCCAAAAATTTTTATTCTATTTATTCTTCATCAAATTCGTTCTATATATTTTATGATCGTCTTTTTCAGGATGAAAAACCTTTACAATAGATTTCTCCATCGAACTTTCGAATAAATCTATCGCATTGTCCACACTCTGTTATTAAAACTGGTTGATTATCCTCAGTACAAGTTACTATTTCAATACAAACAATCTTATATTTTGGAGGCTGGGGCATTTCCTTATAATATCTTATGAAATCTTCTAATGTTAATTCTGGACCGAAAGGATCATCCAAATCTAGAACGATTTTAATAACTCTTGATGGAACGCGATTTATATTTTCAATACCTACAGTCATTATTCCCTCTCAATCCTTTCCTCTTTTCGATAATATTCCAATCCATGGATTGTCTTTCATAAATTCTGGGGCATCATCATGAATTTCAGCATTCAAGCTATACAATTTAGGTTCATCCTCATTTGTCTCTATATTGATTTTTTTAACTCTGAGTTCATCCAATTCTTCCTTAAGTTTACTAAAATCTTGTTCAAGTGACCTTATACGTTTGTTCAAATTGTTTATTTCAACAAGAGTTTCCTCAGGTATTTTAACTAAATTTTCTTTATTAATTTGCGAAAATATTTTTGGTTTAATAATTTCTTGGATCGCCCCTCTTTTATCGTATGTCAACAAACCCACTCCATGATTATAAAATAATTTTCCGTCAATTATTGATGCATACAATTTTGGAAGTAAAAGATAAGCTGCGTTAGCTTCTTTTAGAAAATCAACCGATTTCATTACTGCGTCTAATAAAACATTTCTTTCATTAAGCGCCCCAGAATCGATAATTTTAACAAATATCCTATTATTGCTATCCGTGAAAGCTATATCTGGTTTTAAATTATCTTTTTCCAATCCTAAACTACTTATATCTAAGGGCTGCATACCCCTAGATTGAAAGTATTCATCAACCCTAAGATCGTTGGATTCAATCAAATGAAATCCAACCTTCTAACTGATCCCAACTCCAATTATAATTCTCTGGTACAGCGTAACCATAGATTATTGTTCCTCGCCAAACTGAATATTGAGGTTCATTTGTCATGCTAATATTTACGTTGGTTATTCCTTTCTTTCGCAATAATAATTTTATTTTAGAATTTGCTGAAGTGGCTAGTCCTTTTAATTGAATTGAAGGTTGTTCCCAACAGAAATTTCCACCTGAAAGTAGTATATTTCTATACAAGTGAGGTTGCAACTCAACAGGGCATCTCTCAACAGCTTCTATGATAGCCTCACCAAAATCGAGCATTCCTTTGAATAATAAATCTCCAATTCTGATGTCCTTGGGCTTTGGCAATCCTCTTTTAAAATAACTTGTAAATAATTCATGATTTGGATCGAAAACATATTCACCTATTAAAAATCTTGTCCAAGTATTTTCTTCCAGCTCTACAACAATTCTGGTGCCAGGTATCTTAAATTTATTTTTAAATTTTTTCGGATGTTTTTTAGCTTTCGCAACGGATTTTTCAAAATCAACTGGAATAAGTCCAAGTTTTTCTTTAGCTCTTAATACAAAAGCCTCTTCTCTCGCGAGGTCTGAATAGCCCAAATCTTTTAATATTTCAGCGGTTATTGAGTTTGCATCGCCTCCCCCCCTGTTTATTGGAACAATTGCATTTCGAATGGGATAATGTGAAATTGGACAGACTTGTGTATTTCCATGTCCGCTTTCGATCACAGTACATGTGGTAACTTTGTGAGCTATTGCTACGGACAGAGGTTGAGAAATTACGGTGGCTGCTTTAATTAATTTTCTTTTTTTATTTATTTCTTTATAGATTTGGAATATTTTTTCATACATATATCTTGGTGCAATTGATGATAAAGAGGCAACAATATTAAATCCTTCAAAATCATTGTCCGTAGGTTCAAAAGCCTCTAACCCATATAAGCTAATTGTCTTAACAACGTCCCATGCCCTAGAATTATTTTTTTCTATAATTCCATTTTTCATAGGATAGATCAAATTTTCTGTCAAATCTTCTTTTGCTTGAAGATATAAAGGGACTTCATCTCCAACAACAATATCCTTTGTTTCTCCAAAAGCGTTATGCATTATATTATCATTTCTGGGAAAATATCCCCGATTTTCTATCATTTTCGGTTCTTCTCCGCATAAAATAGAACCGAATTTAAAATAGCTCGTTCCGTAGTCTGCTCCAAAAGAGTATTTCTGTTTATAATCTAAACTCAAGTAGTACCTCCTCCTATTCTGCTTAAATTCTTAATAATTCTACCAGGAGAATTAGGATCAAGTGTATCTTCTTTATCATTAAATTCACACATAAGATTCAATAATGCCATACCAGGATAGACTGTAACGTGTATCTTTTTTTTATCATATCTTTTTTTTGCGGAATAACTTTTCTTTGTCTCTTCGAACCAATCACTACCGTCTTTTAAGTAATTCTTTATTCTATCAAAATCAAAATTACCTTTCATACTGCAGGATAAAGAATTTTTATTGAAATTTGATAGTGTTGCCGATGTTAAATTATCAAGGAAAAAAGGCTTAGCTTTATTGAATCTGATGGAGGCAGTAAGTGAGCCGTTATTATTCTCAATTAAATCTAGATTTGATATTATTCCTCCAGAAAATATATACGCGCCAGTTTTTTTCCTTAAAAATTTTAAATTTTGTTTGAATAATTCTAAAATATTTTCAAATTGAATTAGCTTACTCTCTTTCGTAACGATATTGAAAATAACCTGTCCTGATATTATTGATTTAATTTTTTTAGATTGGTTCATTACCTTTTTACCTCATTATCACCAATTTCTTGCCTTGGATTTTTATTGTGACCTCATCATCGGAATTGAAAGGAAAATTAGAATCCTTAACTATATCTGCAGGTATATACACGACGCCTGTAAAACCGCTCTTTCCAGGAATAGTAAATTTAGCCCTTCCCT
>JAOZGV010000042.1 GCA_026015225.1 Candidatus Bathyarchaeota archaeon | reverse complement strand
GGGGAAGGCCAATTGGTTGCATCAGGGACATAATAAAAGCTTGGGAAGCTGACATTAGGTATGCAGAGAATTATATTCATGATAGAAATCTTGAGATTGGGATGCCTTATGAAGTAAAAGATGAAAAACTTATTCCAAGTAAATTTGAGCTGCCAGACAATATATTGACTGATTTAGAAAAAACTCTTGAGGATGAGCTTGATGAATTCAAAAAATTATCATACAAATGGGCAAGACTTTTAGAGTGCCCTGTCCCGGAATTCATTCGAGCATCTATCGATATAGAAGTATACTCTCCAATTGAGACTAGAATTCCCGATCCAAACGAAGCAGAATATCCAATAATTTGCATAAGCCTTATCGGGACAGACGATTTTAGACAGGTATTGCTCCTTAAGAGGGAAAACATTCCAGAAGGAAGTGAGTCTATATCCCTAGACGCCGATATAAAATTTTTTCAAACTGAAAAAGAATTGCTCTCATATTTCTTCAAATGTATAGAAAAATATCCAATAATTGTAACCTTCAATGGAGACGATTTTGATCTCAGATATCTTAGAAATAGGGCTCAAAGCTTAGATTTTGAAAAAGAACAGATCCCTATAGAATTAGGTAGGGATTATGCAACTATTAGACAAGGAATTCATTTGGATCTATACAGATTTTTCTTCAATAGATCTATCCAAGTTTATGCTTTTGGCCAAAAATATAGGGAAAAATCCTTAAACGAAATTGGAAGTTCCCTTCTAAACATGGGAAAACAGGAAATCACCAAACCTATTTCAGAACTCACTTATTCTGAATTGGCGATATATTGCTATCGAGATGCAGAAATTACTATCAATCTAACAAAATTCGATGATAGTCTATTAATTAAATTAATGATTCTACTAGCAAGAATTAGTTATATGGATATTGAGGACGTAACGAGACAAGGTGTATCCGGTTGGATTAGAAGCATGCTTTTTCATGAGCATAAGAAAAGGAATTATTTAATTCCTCGCCAGGATGAAATATTGGAATTTAAAGGTAGAACAGTTAGCGAGGCAATAATTAAGGGTAAAAAATATAAGGGCGCGATAGTTGTTGAACCAACTCCGGGAGTACATTTTGGTGTGTCGGTTCTTGATTTTGCCTCACTCTACCCATCAGTAATTAAAATTTGGAATTTAGGATATGAAACTGTTAATTGCCCTCATGAAGATGAAGCATGTAAGAATAACAAAGTTCCTAATATGCCCCACTGGATATGCAAAAAAAGGAAAGCGTTGGAAAGCCTTTTGATAGGTTCGCTACGAGATTTGAGAGTAAACTTTTACAAACCTAAACTAAAAGATCCAAAACTTTCAGATAACATGCGCAGTTGGTACAGAGTTGTATCAGACGGTCTAAAAGTTGTACTTAATGCTAGTTATGGAGTATTCGGCGCGGATAGATTTGCTTTATATTGTCCCCCTGTTGCAGAAGCAACAGCTGCTATCGGTAGGTATGTGATACAAAATACAATAGATAAAGCACAGTCGCTTGGAATACATGTTCTATATGGAGATACCGATTCAATATTTCTTGAAAGCTCAGATCAGATACAGTTGAAGAATTTAATAGAATGGTCAAAAAATTCTATGAAATTAGAACTCGAAGTAGATAAAGAATATAAATACGTTGCTCTCAGCTCACGTAAGAAAAATTATCTTGGCGTTTACTCCGATGGTAAAGTAGACATTAAAGGACTAACAGGTAAAAAAAGACACACTCCAAAATTTCTAAAAAATGCGTTCTATGAAATGATAGATAAGCTAAGCGAAGTGGAATCGAAAGAAGAATTCGAAAAAATTAAAGGAGAAATCAAGAACATCGTGAAAAAATGCTATCTAAAATTAAAAAATAGAGAGTACTCGCTCGAAGATTTAGCCTTTAGTATTGTAATTAGTAAGTCTCCAAAAAGATATACCAAAACAACACCTCAGCATGTTAAGGCGGCTCGACTATTGTTGGATAAAGGAATTGACATAAAGAGGGGAGATCTTATTACGTTTGTTAAGGTTGTTGGGGAAACTGGAGTAAAACCGGTAAGTTTGGCCTCTATTAATGAAATAGATTCTCAAAAATATGTAGAATATATTGATTCGATATTTGATCAAGTTTTTGATCCGATGGACATTGATTTCCAAGAATTGATAGGAACCACAAAGTTGGAAAAATTCTTCTAATTTTTTTGAATAGTTTAAGTTGATTTATTAAAATTTGTGAGATTCTTGATGAGCTTGAAAAAAATACTTGAAGATGAATTGGATGATCTTATTAAATTGGCTGTAACTGAGCTGCCAGATGATGTTGAGCAAGCATTAAAAAATGCTCTAAAGCACGAAAAAACAGAGATTGGAAAAATGAACCTAAGGATCATTCTGGAAAATCTTGAAATAGCAAAAACCAAATCACTTCCAATTTGCCAAGATACAGGCATTCTAAATTTTTTTATAAAAATCGGTAAATGCAGCATAAGTTATGATGAAATATATAAAATAATCAAAAATGCAGTTAAAAGGTCTACTAAGAATATACCAATAAGACCAAGTGTCGTTGATCCTCTCTCAAGAAAAAATACAAATAATAACGTTGGTGAAAAAATTCCGCATCTATACGTTGATTTCAATTCTGAACCTTATTTTGAAATAACCGTTTTCCCAAAAGGGGCAGGTTCGGAAAATATGTGTAAGATGTTCATGCTAACGCCACATGAGGGATTGATGGGAATAAAAAAATCAGTTATAGAGACTGTGATAGAATCAGGAGGAAAACCCTGCCCTCCAATTAAAATTGGAATAGGGATAGGAGGGTCTTCCGAGTTAGCGATGAAGCTATCGAAAGATGCATTATTGAGACCATTAGGTAAGAACCATCCTGTTCAAAGAATTGCGAGTATAGAAAATAAGTTGCTTAAAATGATAAATGATACTGAATTGGGCCCCATGGGTCTTGGGGGTTTTGTGACTGCGCTTGGAGTTAATATCGAATATGCATCTTGTCATACTGCATCACTTCCTTTAGGCATTGGAATGCAATGTTGGGCCGATAGAAGGGCTACTATGAGAGTTTATGAAAGTGGCAAAATTAAATATCTATCACACAGGAGGGCTGGACATTGATTACCCATTTATCAACTCCAGTTTCTAAAGAAGAGATAATAAAATTAAAAGTTGGGGATATGGTTTATCTTTCCGGGAAAATAATTACTGCAAGGGATAGGGCCCATATGAGGGCTAAAGAATATATTAGGATCGATAAGAAAGTGCCAAATGAATTTGAAAACTCTGTGGTTTATCATTGTGGGCCAATTGTTAAAAAAAAGAATGGAAATTGGAAAGTAATATCTGCAGGACCGACAACCAGTTACAGAATGGAATCCCTAGAACATGAATTAATTCAAAGATTTGGAATAAAAATGATCATTGGTAAAGGTGGGATGGGAGAAAAAACTGCTAAAGCTCTAAAAGAGTTTAAGAGTGTGTATTGCAGCTTCACTGGGGGGACAGGAGCCTATGTCACTCAGAATATAAAAAAAATATTAAATGTTGAATGGCTTGATTTAGGCACTCCTGAAGCTGTATGGATCTTTGAAGTATTGGATTTTGGGCCACTGGTCGTATCCATGGATTCGCATGGCGGTAATTTGTACAATGAGGTCAATAAAAAAGTAATTCAAAATTATCAAATGATCTTGGAATCTACAAATAAGTACTAATTCAGTTACATCTAATTTTCCAGATTTAAAAAAATTCCAATTTTTCAATGGAAGTGAAATTTTTGATATCCGTTATTGGATTAATGGGGATTCCTGAAGTTAATGAGGGAGATGATATTGTTGGCTTAATCAGCAATGCGGCTAAAAAACAGGGGATTACCATAGAAAGTGGCGATATTATAGTAGTCACACATAAAATTGTTTCAAAATCTGAGGGAAGGATTGTTAATATTAACAAAGTGGTTCCATCTGCATTTTCTAAGCAAATATCAAAATCTTCAAAAAAAGATCCAAGATATATTGAAATTGTACTAAATGAAACAAATAGAATAGTAAAAATGATAGGTCGGCATCTGATTACTGAAACTAAACAAGGACTTGTTTGTGCTAATGCAGGAATTGATAGATCTAATGTATCTAAAAAAGAGAATGTAGCATTGCTCCCCGAAGATCCCGATATATCAGCTTTAAATATGAGAGAGAAAATCAAAGGGCTTACCGGTTCAGAAGTTGTAGTTATTATATCTGACACATTCGGAAGGCCATGGCGTAAGGGCCAGATTAATATTGCGATAGGAGTCTCTGGAATGATTCCTTTAAAGGATTATCGAGGGAGAAAAGACATTTTTGGAAATACACTCTCAGTATCAAATATTGCTATTGCTGATGAAATTGCATCGGCTGCAGAGTTAGTCATGAATAAAGTTGATTGCTTACCTGTTGCGATAATTAAGGGTTATGATTATCCCGAAGGTGAAGGCGATAGTAAAGATCTAATAAGGTCAAGCCGAAGGGATCTATTTGCTTGAATAAAGAATATAGATTGTTTTTTCAGTCTTTACTAACTGAGATACTTTTTATGAACCTTTATGAGGTATTATTGTAGCGTCTAAAAATTCTCTCTGAAATTCTTTGATAGCACCCAATTCAACATAATGAACTTTCTGGGCGATCTGATCAGCAAGTTTCCTTATATTTCTTGATTTCAGTGCTAATCTTGCCCCTGAACCGGCGGTATTGCCTACAAATACTATTTTGTCATCAGGAATATTAGGAAATACTCCTATACTCCTTGCGCTTTCTGGATTCAGATAGGTTCCAAAAGAACCTGCTAAATATAATTTTTTAATATCATTCGATGATGCTCTATATTTCTTCATTAGAATTGAACAACCTGTATAGATTGCTGCCTTAGCTAATTGAACCTCTCTAATGTCTGACTGAGTTATTGTAATTTCCTCTCCAGTAGCAGAGCTTCCCTTAGGAACTATTATAAATTCATTTACGCCGTTGACAGTCAGTAACCTGTCTTTTATATATTTTGTATTTAGGAGACCATTCTCGTTAATTATACCTGCTTTAAACATCCCAGCAATTGTATCAACTACCCCTGAACCACAAATTCCTTGTGGTTTTACATTTCCAATGACGTTGTAGGACAATTCAGGACCTTTCTCTACTTTTATTTTCTCAATAGCTCCTCTTTGTGCTCTTATGCCATGCTTTATATGAGCGCCCTCGAAGGCTGGGCCAGAAGCGCATGAGCATGCGAGCATCTTTTTATTATTTCCTAAAACAATTTCTGCATTAGTTCCTATATCGATTAGCATAGACAGCTCAGATGATTTATACAAACCGGTAGATATGATATCGGCAACAGCATCACTTCCTACAAAACCTGCAATAACGGGCATGGCGTGAGCATAACAATTGGGATTGATCTTAAGCCTTAATTTGTGTGATTTGATATTAATTGATTTTCTTATTATTGGAGGATAAGGAGATAAGGTTAGATATTTTGGCATCAAATTCAGAAATATATGATGCATGGCTGTATTTCCAACAAAAGTTAAATCATATATCTCGTCATTTTTTATCTTAAATTTCAAACAAAATTCATCAATTATATCATTAACATCATTTATGACTAATTGATTTAATTCTTTCAGAACTTTTTCATTTTTTATTATGCTCGAAATTCTCGAAATTATGTCCTCTCCATACTTTCTTTGTGAGTTCAACCTAGAAGATGATCCTAAAAGAGTACCGTTGTTTAGGTCGATAAGATATCCCGCTATCTTAGTAGTACCGATGTCAAAAGCAACACCATAATTTTTCTTAGTTGTGTCTCCAGATTCTATATTTAAAATCATCTTATCATGTGAGAAAGAAACAGTTACCTCCCAATCGGACTCCCTTAATTTTATTGGCAAATCTCTTAAAGCCTCGTAGGAGATGTGATAGCCCC
>JAOZGV010000040.1 GCA_026015225.1 Candidatus Bathyarchaeota archaeon | reverse complement strand
TTAGAGTTTAGAAATTGTTCGATCTCACCAAAGATCTCTTCCTTCTTCCTGAAGTAATCAATCTCATCCTTCACATATCTATCGACAAATGCCATACCTATAGTTAAGCATAGTTCGTCATCCTTTCTTGAACCCATTACCTTTATATCTTCTCCAGATTCAGGAAATTTCTTCTTAAATTCGTTCCCATTTAAGTATTTTTCAGTATCAAGCACTATTTTCTCAACTTTCGTCAAAGGAGCAAAACCTACTGCAGCAGAGGTATCATTAGCCCCGAGAAATTTGCCCCCTCGCTGAAAGATATCGGTTAAAGCCTCTGAACCGCGTTTAAGTTCGACTTGATATTTAACATGCATCTCAGGATCCACAAAACGAAGATTTTTTTTAATCCAGTCTTTTGTCGTAGAAATCGCGATATCTTCGATTGGAATGGTTTCATTGCCAACTCTAAAGGTCGCCCTATCTCCAATAACCATAAGCATTGGTTGTTTAACCTTACCTCCACCAAAATTGACATCAATTTCACCGGCTACCAGTAATCCTTTATCAATGTTATGATGCATTATATTTCCGAATTTTTTCAAATACTCTCTGCTGAGAGAGAGGGATATCTCATTCATTATAGCATCGCAAATTGAGTCGGGATGACCTAAACCTTTTCTTTCACATATTTCGGTTCTTTGTTCTTGAATTGCCTTTCTATTTAATTCCTCGATAACTATTCCGCCCAAGCAAATCAATCCTTCTCTTAATTTTAAAGCCGTTTTTTTAGAGGTATTAATTAACAGTACTTTGCTTTCTTCCTAGAATCTTTTCTCTGCCTTTAAAAATCTTTTGAGTGGTAAAATCCACTACGTTTTGATATAATAAGAATATATTAGGATAAAATAATTTAACAAATTTTCCAACCAAATTAGATTTAAATTCTAGAATTAATTACCATTTTATAAAGTACTTACAGTTATCTAGGCCATTTTTACGACATGATTTAAAATCTTTATGAACAACCCATACTTTTCTGGCGTCATAAAGTCTATATTTGTTTGTCAGACCCATAATGATTCCCCTTTCAAAATCACATGGATATGAGGTATCGCTTACTATTTCTGCTTCTCGTTTCACATCGTCAAAATTTAATAATTTAAATTTTCCAAATTCTGCGTTTCTATGTTTTCTTTGGTATATTCTGTCCAATGATTCAAAAGCTTTTTTCAATGAATCAATGACGACAGGGCCTTCAATATTTTCGGATAATTCCGTCCCTATAATATATAATCCAGTAGGACCAATCTCTTTTGAGATTTCCTTGAATCCCCTCATCCAACCTTCGAATGGATGCCATTTTATCTTCTCAGTTTCCTGAATCCCATACTTTTGGAGTGTTTTTATAGACTCTTTTTTGCGGTTATGCAATCTATTTAGAATTTCTAACACAAATTCTCCTAGAACTTCTCCTTTCTCATCTTTTTGAATATTCTGCAATGCTAAATCCTCGAGAAAATGAATACATATGTTTCAAATATTATAAATTAAATTTATTACTAATTACATATTTTTATAATTCAAAAATTGGAATATTAAAACGCAGTAAAAAAGGTTACAGTAAATATTTATTTTTGTTTGAATGGCCAACATCTTCTTGTATAGAGATAATATATTGCCAGGATTCCCACAAGATTTATAAAAATAAAGATAATGAACCATAATTTTTTATTATTTTTTGCCGAGAACCAAAGTCCTATAATTTTCCAAAAAAGACTTCAAATTACCAAAGGTATCAATATCATTACTAACAAAGTAAAATTAGGAAAGATTAACATTCTATCATCACAATCCATAATCTAGTCAAAAGAATTTTAAATTATTTCACTTTGGAGATCAACTATGAATGATTTTCTTAGTAAACTTGCATTGTTGATGAGAGAAAAAAATAGTGTAATATGTGTTGGCCTAGATCCTGCTATTCCAAACCAGAGAGATGCGAGTGTAATTCCAAAGAAATATATGAATAATAATGATGAGAATGAAGCACGATTTAATTTCTGTCTTGATATTATCGATACTATTGCAGATTATGCTATCGCAGTAAAGTTAAACGAACAATATATGTTTGGAATGTCGGTGAGAAATCATTTATCCATTTCTAATTATTTAAAGAAAAAAGATCTCATTTCAATATATGATTGTAAATTAGGTGATATAGCTGATTCTGCAGAGTCAAAACTTTATTGGATTCATAAATCTGGATATGATGGAATCACTACAAATCCATTGCCAGGAAATCTAGAACACGTTGTCCATTTTGCACATAACTATGCTCCCCCAATCGGTATTATTGTCGTAACTTTGATGTCTAATCCTGAAGCATACAAATATTTTGTAGAATCCAAATATAATTCAGATTCTGTTTATTACGAAATTGCAGATGATGTCAAAAAATATAATGCTGATGGATGCGTAGTTGGAGCAACAAAACACATAGATTCCAAAGAAATTGAGAAAATCAGAAGAATGATCGGAAACAAAAGACTCATCTTATTCCCGGGGATAGGAGCTCAAAAGGGAGATGCTATGAAAGCAATAAAATTTGGTGGAAATAATATTCTGATAAATATTGGTAGAAAAATTATCTACTCAGACAAACCGAAAGATAGTATCGAAGAGTACTTTAACCAATTTAAAGAGCTAAGAAAAAGATACTATTAAAAACGATTGAAAAACACTATTTTGTATTAAAATCGATTACCTTTCCTGAGTGATTTCGTTTTAAATTTCCTAATACGTTATACATTGCATTGAGTTCTTTTAGATCGAATACTGGACCGTCCTTACAGACCCTAAAACCTGAAAGTTCACAGCTTCCACAGATTCCAATTCCACACTTCATGATCCTTTCAAGACTTACTTGCAAACCAATATTTGTCTTCCGTGCAACATCAATAATCGATTTGATCATAGGTTCAGGTCCACAGCACATTAAGACATCATAGTCACTCTTGAGACTTTTTTTTATCAAATCAATTACGAGTCCTTGCTTGCCTAGACTTCCATCCTCTGTGACTGGGTACAAAGTGCAATCTGCTGATTTAAGATCTTCATAGAACAATATTTCTTCGATATTCTTGGCGCCCAAGATTATATCGCACTTATATTCTCTTTGATTTGATTCCATGGCAATTTGAAGTAACGGTATTATTCCAGTCCCTCCTGCTATCAACAATATTCGTTTTGCACTACCTGTATTAAAAGAAGTCCCGTAAGGACCTCTTATGCCTATAGAGTCGCCTATATTTAATTCATGCAAAGCGTTTGTAGCCTCTCCAATATTCTTAACAACAATCATTGGCAATTTTGATTTCGGATCCAGTGATAGACTCATTGGAATCTCATCGTATATTGGGATCCATATCATAGAGAATTGTCCTGGTTTTACAGATGCGCATAATCTGTCTTTAAATACTATGGACTTAACCGTATTCGATTCATTCCTTACCTTCTCTATTCGAACTATACGTGGCTTGTGTAAAAGAGATTTCTTCATGCTTTGAACCCAATAATTCAATATATATCATATATTCTCATATACGAATTTCAAAGAATTCTAAAAAATGAGGGGTTTTATTGTTAAAAAAAACCGGATATAGTTATTTTTCTGCGCCACACTTAGGACAAAATTTTCCCTCTTCTGGAATTGGTGTACCGCATTGCATACAATAAGCACTTCCCTTTGTTTCTGCCACACTTCGTTCGTTTGAAGTGACATAGTCTTCATAGAGCAATCCAGCAGAACGAGATATAAATACCACAAATGGAGGGCAGAGTATCAACGTAATAAGCCAGCCAATCCAAGGTATGTTTCCAATAGCGCCAAAAACTATATTGATTATGAAAATGACAACAAGCCAGAGCAGATAATTTCCCCAACCGATCTTTTTGATTTTTTCGATGATCTCGCCAAAAGCAAAAGCTTTCCCAAATTCGTCATTCTTTATCATATGTAAAATTCCCATAGCAGCAAGTATAGCAAATAAGAAAGTAACGATTATACCGATTATGATTAATACCCCACCAACCCCTACCATGGGCAATGTCCATATAGGACCCGGCATCCCTTTAGGGAATCCTGCTCCACCAACAAATGCTAAAACAAATGAAGCAATTGCAAATCCAAATACTATCAGAGGAACTATCATGTAGATTATAAGAGCTATTATGACCGTTAGTCCTTTGACCCATAAATCTACGTATCGCTCTAATTTAGGAGGGGATTTCGAACTTGGAGTCTCCTTTATGACTCTTGCAGCATACCCGATAGCAATGAAATTAATTATCGGTATTATTGCCAAAATAATCAGAATGATCCATCTACCTGCATCTTCGGTCATTTTTTTTGCGTAATCAAAAGCACTTTGAAGATTATTTCCTAGATCCAATTTTTACACCTTTTCGAAATTTTATTTATATTATTCTTAGCTAGCAATTAAAAACTTTTGAAAATAAAGAATAATTAGCGCGCGCTACAGAAGGTAAGATTATCTAATGCTTTTGAGCCTGCAAATAATCAGAACTCAACATAAGCAGAAACTAGGTAAATTCAACCACATGAAAATCAGCAGGATGTCTTGTTATTAGCCTTTAGTGTGTGTAATTTGCGTTTAGCCAGTCTGCTGACGGGCAAATTGCGCTACACGCTCAATATCTGAAGGCTCAATGCTTTCTATTACTTCTGCTAACCATATCATGAGTTTGTAAAGGTCGGTATCAATCTCATCTTCTGGTGGGCGTGGTTCATAGCGATCCCAGAAGCCATAGACTATCGCCATTGAAGGTCGACCTCGCCCCAAGTCAGCAAGTTCCAACGCGTAAAGATGGTCATTTTCTGAACGCCAGTATACCCGACCAGCACGCATTCCAACGGCTTTCTCAATATCTTCAGCTACATCAGGACGCACATCAAGCTCCTGTTCCCAGAGTAATGGGTCAGCACGCAGATGACTTAGTTCGTCCTTAGTTAGGGTAATAAACTTCATTGTTGTCTCCCTATAGTTCTATTCAGAAACTCTACAATAGCCTGTGCTATATCCTTACCCCGGTCGTCCTGAAGGAAATGAGCCGCATTATTAAAGGTAATAGGACCTTCAGCGTGTGGTAGTAATTCCTTTAATCGATTAGCGTACTCTATTGGAAACACGTTATCCTCAGGTGCCCATAGTAGGATAGTCGGTACGTTAGCTAATTCTGGTAATCGACGTTCAATAGCTAGCATATCATTCCAGCCACGGTCTCCTTCATGCATCGGAATAGTACGTGGCCACGTGAGTACAACGTGGTCCGAGTCAGGTTCATCGTAGATGTGGTGATAAGCACGAGCTTCTGTTTTCGTCATACCTCGTTTACTAAGAACAGATGGCCCTGCATGTGAGAGTACCTTGTACCGTTTCATGAAGAATTGTCCAATAAGTGGTGCAATCCAGGTAGTCCATGGTCTTGGTGAGCTGTGGAAATGACCGACATAACCTGTGAATAACCAGGTATTCATCAAGACCAGCGCTGTTAACCATTCTTTTCGTTGTAATGCTGCTCCCACTCCTTGGGGACCACCCCAATCTTGGCCAACGATCACATAGCTCCGAAGTTGGAGTTGATCTACTAGTGATACCAAGTCAGCGATGTGGTGAGCTAATGTCAGTGCTGCATCAACACGTGGTTTATCGGAATAGCCTGCTCCTATCCAATCGGGCACAATAGTACGGTATCCAGCCTGTGTAAGTGGTTCGATGAAATCACGGTAAAGAAAGCTCCAAGTAGGATTTCCGTGCAGTAATATGACTGGACGTGCTTTGGCGTCACCTTCATCTATATAGGCCATGGTTCGTCCGTTTACTGTGATTGCTTTTTGTTCCCACCGGTACATTGTCCTAAGCCAGTCGGGTTTTGTTTGCAGTTCACGATTCATACATACACTAACCTCCTTTGTTAAATGAAATTTATTCACAGTATAAAAGCGATCGCGCGCGCAATACAACTGGAAAGGCATGAGAAAGAACTCATGAGGCTACTGACACCCGAGATAATTGAAACCATGATCCAGAAAAAAGTCGAAGAATTTCTATTAGAAAGAGGTGTGCTATGCAATTCAAAACCATCAAAGAGCTGAACGAACATGTTAGAAAAGAAGCTGAAAAACGGGCAGATAATATCCTGGCGACACGCAGATTTACGTCTCAGAAGTGGTGCGGTCGCCGGGATTTGAACCCGGGTCGTCGGCGTGGCAGGCCGATGTCCTAAACCAAACTAGACTACGACCGCAAATACCCATTTCAAATAGGTTGAATAGAACTTTTAGATAGTCATGCCTTTTCTATATTTTAAATTTTCTAGTTTTTATGCCATATCCTATCTTTATGATTATTAAATTTATCAATATCCATGATTATTCTATTATCTGTGATATTCATGAGTGGGCATACAATTTGGAATTTTCAAATACCTACTAGAATAATTTTTGGTGAAGGGTGTCTTGACCAAATTAGTAAAATAACGACTGAATTCGGAGCAAAGAAAGCACTAATAATTACTGGCAGAAAAGCTATGAGGCAACATGGAGTAATTGATCGAATGATCAATTTATTAGAACCGATCGAAGCTCACTCGTTCGAAGAGGTCGAACCCAATCCTTCATTTGAAACAATAGAAAATGCAATAAGAGTTTTCAAAGAGCAGAATTGTGACATAGTCATTGGATTAGGTGGCGGAAGTCCTCTCGATGTAGCCAAAGTCGTCGCTGCATTGAGTAAAAAGGAAAAAACAATTGCAGAATTTTTCGTTCCTCCAATAAAGATTGAGAGCAAAGATTGTCCTATGATAGCGGTTCCTTCCACTTCAGGAACAGGGAGCGAAGCTACACCTTTTTCAGTTGCGACTGATACCGAAAAGGAGGAAAAGAAAGTTGCCACACATCGTCTGCTTTTCCCCGAAACATCCTTAGTAGACCCCTTAATTTACAAAACCATGCCGAAGGATGTCATTGCTCAGACTGGCCTAGACGCAATCTCACATGCTATTGAGGCATACTGGGCTAAAAGGGCTCAACCGATTACAGATACTATTGCGCTCGACGCTCTCAGGCATATATTTTCCAATTTTAGGATAGCGTATCAGGACTCTGGGAATTCAATAGCCCTTTCTGAAATGGCTTTGGGTTCCTTAGAAGGGGGCATGGCACTCAGTAATACTTTTGCTACTGCCTCCCATGCAATATCATTTCCATTGACAGCAAAATATAATATTCCACATGGATTGGCAGTTGCATTAACGCTTCCTCTTTTCTTAGAGTTCAATGCACCTTCTATTCAAAATAAAATATCTGGACTCCTCAATGTTATGAATGTAAAAAGTATTAAAGAGGCTAGTAAGTTCCTTACAAAACTTATGAAGGATATTGGCCAGCCCACCAGATTAAGCGAACTGGGGATTGGAAAAGACGATATTCCTTGGATAATTGAAAATGGATTTACTCCATCCAGGGTGGCCAATAATCCTAGAGAGGTAAAAGCAAAGGATGTTGAGGATATTCTCATGGAAATTCTATAATCTTCAATGCCTATCTTAAAAGTTAAATCCATTAGAATAAAATAATCTGTCATAGATGCATCATAATCAATTGAATGGAAACGATTAACAATGTCTATAAAGGAAATTAAGGCAAGCGAATTAGATCCAGAAAAATTCATAGATGAGAAAATTGAGGAGATATCGAAGACAGTAGGAGAAGGTTTTGGAATAAGTGCCTTATCTGGAGGTGTGGACTCCTCAACTGTTACTATACTGGGCCATAAGGCACTTGGAACGAAATTGAAGGTATATTTTATCGATAATGGTATAATGAGACAGGGTGAGGCGGAAAATATCATCTCAACTTTTGGATCTCTAGGAGTTACTGTAGAAAGAATCAATGCACAAGAGAAATTCTTCAGCGCTCTTAAGGGCATAGTAGACCCTGAAAAAAAGAGAGAAGCAATTACTCAAACTTTCTATAAAGATGTGTTTGCAGATATATTGCGTGAAAGTAATGCTAGATATTTATTACAAGGAACAATACTTACAGATGTTGAGGAGACTGTTGCAGGTATAAAGCGGCAACATAATGTTTTTGAACAGCTTGGAATAAATCCAGAAGAAGCTTTCGGATATAGGATAGTGGAGCCTCTCATTCAACTTAGAAAGGATGGCGTCAGAATAATTGCGAAATCACTTGGATTGCCGGAAAGTATTTACAACAGACCCCCATTTCCAGGACCTGCCCTTGCAGCAAGAGTTATTGGAGAAGTTACTCCTGAAAGGGTAGAGATCGTTAGGAAAGCAACAGAAATAGTTGAAGAAGAACTTGAAAATACCGGGGCATTTCAATATATGGCGATTCTTCATAACGATAGAGTGACTGGAATTATAGAAGGAAAAAGAAATTTTGGTCTTCAGATTGAAATTAGGTGTTGGGATAGTTTAGATGCTAGAGTTGCTACACCAACAAATCTACCGTATGATATCTTGAGTAAGATCTCTAAGAGAATAACAAGCGAAATCGATAATGTAGTTAGCGTTACTTACAATATATCATGCAAACCACCCTCGACAATGGAGGCCGTTTGACATTATATTCGATACAATATAATCATCATAAACGGAATTTATTAAGCTGGAGATAATTCACCTAAACTCAATGCCCATATCTTTTTTACTCTTATTTTCACAACGCCCTTTAGCTCAACTGGAATATTAAGTCCTCTCATATTTTGTTGAGCTTCATCAAAAAGGTCTCCGTGCTCTAAATATTCCGCTTCTCCGAGTAGTTGATAGCCCAAAGTATCTTTAATAGCTTCCACAAAGATTACAGAAACGTGGTTATTTTTTATTAAATTTTTTTTGAGATATTTTGAGAATCGATCATCAAATATCAGCCACTCATCGCCATATAATCTTATGTGTCGAGGTGAGACGAGTGGTTTTTGAATTCCTTCTTCATCATAAATTATAGCTAGGTACCCTATAGTACCAAATTTACCTATTTTTTTCTCTTCAATAAATTCGATAACATCATCAGGGATTTTCAAATTATTATTGCCTCATTCCAATTGGTGTATTCTTTTCAGCTGTGTTTGTTTAATTAAAAATGGATTTAAAATGAATGATATAATTGCTAAGATGACAATTTGTAAATATATATTAGAGGATATAGCTAAATTGTTGAAACCAATTCCAGCTATCACTGGACCAACATTCCCAAGCGAAAAGCGAGTTAATGAAATTACCCATGCATCCCTCCAATTATGAAATGTAAAAAAGGCAGGAATTAATGATCCAATTACGTTTCCAGAGAATAGTATTATCGATAATAGTAGAACGCCTATTATTATTAATGAGAAGGAAAGTGAGGAGAATTTAATGTTCGCACCAATTATTACAAAGAATATTGGAGCAAATAGAAAACTAATTTTCTCTACGTAATCTTTTACTCTTACTAGAATATGGGATCCAGCAACAGCTATTCCACATATTATAGCCCCTGTAATAGGGGATAAACCTACAGCATAAGCTAGAGCAGCATAAAAGAAACACATAGCAGTTATGAGCACTTCGATCATTCCTCCTTGTTTACCAAAGTAAATTCCCCACGCTCCGATTCGTTTTATTATTATTGGGACTAAAAAAATCGTAATTATTAATAACGCTAACGAAAATACCAGAGTTTTTAGTATCAATAAAACAGCATTTTGTAATGTCATGTATTCCCCTATCTCGAGAAAAGGCAGAATTGTAGACAAGATCAAAACACCGATAATGTTATCAACTATTGTAATGTTTGAAGCAATCTTTACTCTACTAGACGTAAGAATTGACCTCGATAATTTTGACACTATAGGTAAACTTGAAGTTGCAATTGCAGAAGATACTATAATTGTACTGATTAAATTTTTTTCAAGTATTCTGTAAAAAATCACACCAAGAATTAAAGGCGATAATGCTCCTAAAAAACCCAAGATCACAAATACAGTTCTATTTGTTTTCAACTCAATCAAAGAGATATTTAAACCTACAAGAAATAATAGCAATATTGCACCTAATTTAGCAAATACTCTGATGTAATCATTTAATTCTACAAGTGAAAAATCTCCTATTCGAATAGATCCAAATAAAGAGGGGCCCAACAATAGGCCTGCAAAGATAAACCCAATATTTTCAGGAAGCCCTAATTTTTTAAATATTACTCCGATTAATTTCGCCGAGAAAAGAAGTATGCACATATCGATTATAGCTCTCGTTAACGGATATATCCAAGGCCCTCCCATTAATAGCGCGCGCTAAATGTAGATTTTAAAATGAGTATAAGTTCAAAACAATATAAATTTCTTAGAAAAATGGATCTATATAATAATATGATATTTGTGAGAGAACCTAGACTTAAAAAAAATTTGAACGAAATCAGAAAAATAACATGCCTCCCCCCTCAAAAAATGAGAAAGCAATTTAGCTCATAGCATAAACTTTATTAATAGGGCAACTTAGCAATAAAGTGCTTAAAAAGTTCCTTTTATGACTTTTTACTTAAATATTGGTGAGACTTATTTTTGAGTAGACGTAGTAAAAAGTTAATCGAACTCAATTTCAATTTATTTGAACATGAACTAATTCCAAAACATGAAATACTCACAGAAACAGAAGTTAAGGGTTTACTAGAGAGATTTCATATAAAGCCCTATCAATTACCCTACATTAAAGCATCTGATCCAGCAGTAAAATGGATAGGAGCCAAACCAGGAGATATTTTAAAGATCTCAAGAAAGAGCTTAACTGCTGGAGAAAGTTTGATTCATAAATATGTTGTTGAGGGATAAATTTCCGAATGAAAAAGATGAAAAAGCCATCAAATCACGAACTATGGAATCTTATAAAATCCTTTATCGGAGAGATGGGTCTAGTAAGGCAACATATAGACTCCTATAATGATTATATAGAAAATGGTCTCCAAGCAATAATTGATGAGATTGGTGAAATACAGATAGAAATCGAAGAGCAACCATTCAAACTAAAATTGGGGAAGATAGAAATTGGATCACCAAGAGTAACTGAAGTCGATGGCTCTGAGAGAAAAGTATATTCTATGGAAGCTCATATCCGAAATCTAACTTACGCAGCCCCACTTTATTTAGAGATTACGCAGGTTATAGGTGACAGAGAGGGAGAATCTGAGATAATATATATTGGAGACTTTCCAGTTATGCTTAAGTCAGAGATCTGTCCACTTTCTAAACTTTCCCATGAAGAACTCATCGATATTGGCGAGGATCCGCTTGACCCTGGCGGTTATTTCATAGTAAATGGTTCGGAGAGGGTTATCGTAGCTTTAGAAGATTTAGCGCCCAATCGAATTCTACTTGATGTTGAATATTCTGGCGAAAATCCAATTTATAAAGCAAAAATATTCTCGACTACAGTCGGATTCAGAGCTAGAATAGAGATTTCGCTAAAAAACGATGGGGCAATCTATGTCTCAATGCCTGGAATACCAACTGATGTACCATTAGTAGTTGTTATGAAAGCCCTGGGAATGAAAGAGGATGCTAAAATCGCTGAAATGATCTCTAGTGATTTGGAAATTCAAAATGAGCTTGAGGCCTCTTTTGAAAAAGCAGCAGGAATAATAGATACTAAGGATGCAATTTTACATATTGGAAATAGGGTGGCACCTGGACAAATAACTGATTACAGATTCAGAAGAGCTGAATTTGTATTAGATAGAAACTTTTTACCGCACATAGGAAGAGAGTTCGATTTTCGATTAGAGAAAGCGTATTTTCTAGCTGAAATTGCCAGTACTATTATCGATCTCAAACTCCAAAGAAGAATACCAGATGACAAAGATCATTATGGAAATAAAAGACTGAGACTTGCAGGTCCATTGCTCACCGAACTTTTCAGAATTGCCTTCAGAAATATGACACGGGATTTAAAATATCAATTGGAAAGAATTGCTCTAAAAAAACACATGGGCTTTTCCATTTCCAATGCAGCAAGACCGGGAATCATTACTGAGAGAATACAACATGCTATGGCAACAGGAAATTGGGTCAGAGGAAGAGTCGGCGTAACTCAACTCTTGGATAGAACTAATTACTCATCGACCTTAAGCCATTTAAGACGGTTGCAATCACCATTAAGCAGAAGCCAACCCAATCTTGAAGCAAGAGACCTACACCCAACTCATTGGGGGAGACTTTGTCCAAACGAAACCCCTGAAGGATCAAATTGTGGACTTGTTAAAAATCTGGCTCTTTCATCCATCATATCGATAGGAACCGAACCCAGAGAGATAATAGAGAAGACCAGAGATTGTGGGGTAATTCCAATTGAGAAATGCAATAAGAAAATTAAAGAAAATGGATCTAGAGTCATTGTAGACGGAATTATAGCTGGATATTGTTCTAATCCAAAATCATTAGTTGACAGCATCATAACTCTAAGAAGAGATAGAAAGATTAGCCAAGAAGTTAATATTTCATATAATCTTCCTCACCATAAAAATGTCAAACCCGAAGTATTTGTGAATTGTGATTCGGGAAGGGTAAGAAGGCCTTTAATTATAGTAAAAAATGAAAAAATATCACTGATTAAACAGCATATTAAATTAATTCAAAGACATGAAATTTCTTGGAATGATTTAATTAAAGATGGTATAATTGAATATCTGGATGCTGATGAAGAGGAGAATAGCTTAATAGCTCTTGATAAGTCCAAAATAACAAAAGATACAACACACCTTGAGATCGCAACGTATG
>JAOZGV010000020.1 GCA_026015225.1 Candidatus Bathyarchaeota archaeon | reverse complement strand
AAAAGCAATCTTGCTACAAAAAATTAATTAATAAGAGTTAAGGTGTTAGCTTAATTTATGAATCGAATTAAACTGAGTTCTCTTGACTATAGAATTATTCTTCCATCTACATTATACTTTCTTATGGGCATATATATGAGCATATATCCAATTCTATATGATAAATCGCTTTATTGGATAATTCTACTATCAATATTTTGCATAGTCTCTAGTATAGGTTTGTTTTTGTTAAAGCGATGGGGGCTATGGCTTGCAATAATTATATCCCCCTTCATAATTGTTACTTTATTGGCGGCACTTGGATTATCAACAAATTTAGTAGGATTCGCACCAAATATCCAAACCGAGATATTCCATTTATCATTTATTTTATTAGTAATTTTTTCCCTATTTTCTATTCTATCTCTTATCGATAGTAGGAAAAAATTTGAATGATTTAATTTTTGTAAGTCTTATTCTAATGGCTGTTATTAAAAAGGAAAAAATTTCTTTTTTAGATAATTTTGATTTTCCCCTCTTTCTATTGTAGAAAACAATTGGAATGGCGCCTATCTCTAATTTTTTTCTCTCAGCCCTAGCTAAAATCTCAAGTTGGAAGGAATAATTTTTCGATTTCAATTCATTTAAACATAGATCATTTATCGCATCTTTTTTGTATAGACGATATCCTGTTGTTACATCTGATACCTTTATTCCCGCAATGTATCGTGCAACAAAATTCGCACCTGCTGAAATAATCTTTCTCGTGAAATTCCAGCCGATAATCTTGCCTCCAGGCTCTCTACGCGAACCAATAACAATGTCGAAGCCCTTCTCACTTTTATCAATTAATTCTGGAATGTATTCTGGTCGGTGGCTAAGGTCAGCATCCATAGTTATCAGTAAATTACCATTTGCATTATTAAATCCCTCAATTATAGCGCCCCCTAATCCATTGCTAGTTTGTTTAATTGCTCTAGCTTCCGACAATTCCAAATTCATAAAAGTATTATCATCAGAATCGTCAATTGCAAGTATTTCATAAGGTCTCTTTAGTTCCTTCATTATCTTTGCTATTTCTTCGATCAAATCATATACAAGCGGCTCATTTTTTGTTGGAAGAATTATTGATATCATTTTTCTTCAGCTATCGCGCAACTCATCAATGAAACCATACTTATAGGTTCGATTAAAAGGAGAATTTCTAAGCCAAAGGGCCTCCAATATGGCTCTTGTATTAGAAAACATTGTTATGATACCAAGGAAAGGTAGATAAAATATCCGCTTAAGACTAGTAGTCTGGTTTTTATCTAATCTATTTAATTCAAATATTGCCGTACCATAAAATACAAATGGTGAGGAGTAGATGACTGCTGAAATCATTGAAATTACTGGACCGAATGACAGTTCCCAAAAATCATGGAAAAAGAAATTCAAAGGAAATATGAAAAATAGGAAAACAGAACATAGCATGGCAATAAATGAAAAAGGATAGACGAAATAAGTACCCAATTGTATAAGCGCCTCAAATTTTTGGAAAAGTGTAAGATTCTCACATTTAATTACAGATTTCCAGTGTTTTAAAAAGCATTGAGTAAAACCTTTCGCCCATCTGTATTGTTGCTGAATAAAAATTTTTATTCTTGGAGGTATTTCACCAGGGCATATCACATCAGGTAGATAAGTATATTTCCATCCATTAAGTTGTAATCGCATCGATAGATCCAAATCTTCTGCTAATGTATCCGATTGCCATCCACCAACACTTTTTATCGCCCTACGTCTAAATATTCCACCGGTTCCACTAAAATGCGCCAACAGTTTTGCACTATGTCTAGCTTTCTGATCCACAAAGCAGTAACCGTCTATCCCTAATGAAATTGCCTTTGTGACCCAAGAGAAATTTCTATTCAAATATGCGCATCTAGCCTGAACAAAAGCTATCTTATCATCGTTGTAAAAAAAGGGCACCATTAGTTTTAAGAATTCTTCTGGGGGAACATAATCGGCATCAAATATTGCTATAAAATCGCTAGAAGATTTTTCAAGAGCTTCTTGCAGTGCACCAGCTTTATATCCATCTCTTTGGTCTCTATGTATAACCTTTATAAGATTAGGATACTTTTCCTCAAAGGATTTTACTATTTCAGTAGTACCATCATTAGAATCATCTATTACTAATATCTCGAATCTATCTTTTGGATAATCAAAATTAATGCAAGATTCTAATAATCGGGTAACAACATTCTTTTCATTATAAATTGGAAGATGTACTGATATTGTTGGCCACTTGTCGATTTTCGGTACAGTAGGTTTATTCTTCCGCAATCGTAATGATATGATTGCTAAAAGACAATAATTAGTTGCATAAATACCTATTATAATCGTTAGGCTTGTCGCAAGAACCAATATGGTTACTTGTGTTAATGATAGCTGGAAAATCAATATCTCCTTTCTCCCCTAAAGTATTAAGATCTTCTTAAAGACCTTCTAAATAAAATTTCTGGAAGTCAAAATTTGTTTCAGACTTTTATTAAGCAGTAGTTTGTTTTACTGCAAGCTTTCTTTCTTTATTAATAAAGCAATTAGAGCAAGCAATCATTGGTTTCCTGCCCCTTATCTTAGTTTGTATTAATTGGAAACCGCATTTCTTACAATACCTATCCAGTAATTTTAATGTCCCTTTCTGAGGAAGAGGCAAGCTAAAATTACATTTCTTTTCTTTATTGCCAGAACATCCAATAAATCTCTTTTTAGTTTTTTTACTTCTAATTATATAAAGGACTGAATTGCATTGTGGACATCGTTTATTTAAGGTAATATTGGCAAGTTTTATTTTTCCAATCACATCAAATAGCTCTTCCCCAATTTCAATCTCTTTTTCATGTAAATTCCCAAGAATCTCCTTCAGTTTTTCAATAGCCCGAATTATCACTACTTCCTTTTTTCCCTCACCTAATTCGATATTACTCATCATGTCTTCAAGTTCGCGTGTAAAGGAAACTTCAGTTATGCTTGGGCAGTATTTTGTTAATATCTCATTTATTTTGAATGCGAGTGGGGTAGCAATGATTCTATCTTCTTTCACATATTCTCTTCGATAAAGAATATCAAGTATGTCAGCTCTTGTAGTTTTAGTTCCAATACGTTCTCCTTCCATTAATTTTACCATACTACTGGGATTATATCTTACTGGTGGTTTTGTATATCTCTCTTCTATTTTTACTCTGACAAACTTTACACCCTCTCCTACTGAAAAAATAGGAAGTAAATTTTCCTCAAATTTAGCATAAGGTTCATAATATTCTATCCAGCCTTTCTTTAGGATTCTTGACCCCCGCAGATAAAATGTATTATCAGCCTCTTTGATAGAAATTTTATTACTTTGCTTTAATCCATTCTCTCCAAAAGTTGCTAGAAACCTTCTAATTATGAGATCAAATAATTTCTTATCTTTTATTTCTAATTTCTTACTTGGGATAACTCCGGTTGGATAAATTGCGGGATGAGCTGGATCTGATTTTTTTCCCTCATAAGGCGATAATTTATTTAATGATAGGATCTTTTTAGTATGGTTCCGATATTCCAACATTTCACTGAGTTTATTTAATATAGCTGAAAATCCAATTGATGCAGGAAGTTTTTGACTTGATGTTCGAGGATAGGAGATTAAAGCATTCAAATATAGACGTTGTGAAATATTCAATGTTTGACGTGGTGAAAATCTGAAATGTTTATAGGCCTCTATTTGTAGAGAAGTTATGTCAAAGGGTGTTGGAGGATATAAGTGAAAATTCTTTTGATCCAAATTTTCAATTCTACCCGTTTGTCCACGGGATTGTTTTACAACTTCATCTGCAGAAGATTTTGTTTTTAGTTTATCGACTTCATATTCTAACTCAAAAACTTCTCCATTTATTTCAGCAAGGACTTTGATAATCCAATAAGGTAACGGAACAAAAGTAAGTATTTCTTTTTCTCTATTAATTATAAACTTCAAAGTAGGCCCTTGAACTCTGCCTGTACTGAGTGTAAAATATTTTTTGCTATATTTTCTTACAGATTCAGTTAATGCAACAGATAGATTTATTCCATACATCCAATCCAATTCATGCCTACAGATTCCAGCATTTATTAAAAAAAAATTCAATGTTGGATTTGAGTTTTCATAGGATTCCGATAACTCTTTTTTAGTTAAAGTGCTATATTTCATTCTTCTGGCTCTTTTATCAGAATTTTTACAAGCATACTTCAGTATTGAATATCCAATTAAAGAACCTTCTATATCATAATCACAAGCATCGATGAATATATCGCTGCTGTCAGCAAATTCCTTTATTGCTTTTATCCACTTTTTTTGTCTATCTTTTCCTCTCTCGACTAAGTATTTCGGTTTCCACGCTAGATCGTAAATTGGATAATTTCTTCTATTGTATCTGTATTTAGGGGCAATTTGATAAAAATGACCAATTGCAGAGCATACAATTGCGTCCCCATCTTTTGTTGTTATTCTAAAATATGGCATGCCATATTTTATCCCCTTCTTTACTTCTTTACTTGAATTAAGGGCTTCTGCTATATGTTGAGCCGCACTTGGCTTTTCGCAAATTATCAATGTATTACTCATTTTGAGTTAAACTCGTATTATTTTCCAACAAATATGTAGCTACTTCTCTTATAGCGTTGCCTGTATCTTGCAAATTGAGAATTTTATTAAGATACTCATTCATTGAAAGTTCATTATTTAATGCTTTTACCCAGTCCTCATAACCCACATTCAGATTCTCGTATGCTTTAAGATGGATTTCGCATAAATTGAATTCCTTATCTAGACCATCGCATATCGCGCATTTTTTTTTCATTTTATAAACCTATATAATTAATTGATATTTTTTGTTTTTATTCAGTCATAATATATTTGATTGATAGGTAATTTAGAATTTTATTTATATTCTGAGGAAACATTTCTAAAAAGCATTGAAGAGAGAAATCCTCGATGAGCGATTTCAAGCGGTTTATATCATCTAAATAATAATTTTCAATAAGATGCGATTTGTCACTTGCTTTTATTTATAACTCCTAATGATAATGCTAATATAACTAATGCAAAACATGCTAAAATTTGTAATATAACATATTTCCAAATAGCAGAGATATTTATGAATGAGAAAAATATGTTGTAAAAATTTACTATAAGCACGTCAAGAAAGATGAAATTTTTACTTGCAAGAAATAGATTTTTAAGAGCCCAATTTGAGCCTAGTATATTGGGCAAGAATAAGAAAATGCATAAAACTAATAACAAGCATGTTACTGCATTAAAAATCTCTAAAAAATAAATTGACTTTTTTGTTTTTAAAGATTCTCGAATTTTTTTTGTATAAGATTTTTCTATTATAAAAATCCAAGAGGAAAGAAGAACAACGACTATCCCCGTTATAGGGAGATATAGAATTGGGAACCCAAATTTTAATCCAGAGAGACCAATTCTTAGTATTTTATTTTCAAGACCGTGGGTTATCATATATTCAATAAAGTAGATCTCTATGACTATTGAAGCCAATGTCAATAGTGATAAAAAAAATCCTACTTCAAATTTATTATGTTTTATTGATATTTTTTTATAGCTATGTTTCATTTTCCTTTTACAACCATGATCTGATTAAACCAAAAAATTTAGTTATTGGCTTAAAAGAGTTTCCTTAAGTACGTTCTAAAAGGTAAGTGAATCAAAAAAATATTTACTATAACAAATAAAT
>JAOZGV010000003.1 GCA_026015225.1 Candidatus Bathyarchaeota archaeon | reverse complement strand
ATTGGCATTGATGATGCATTACTTAAGACTGCATTCGGAAAAGCAATTGAAAAATCTGGAATGACAGTGGTCAAATTCTTTGACATGATTATCCGATGGTTCATATATTTGATCGCTATTTTCGCAGCAGTTGAAATATTGGAAATAAAAATTTTAAGCACATACCTGATGAAAGTCGTGGAATACCTTCCAAGCTTCATAATTGGTGTATTAGTATTAATTTTTGGCCTAATTTTGGTAGATTGGTTGGCAGATATTCTAAAACTAATTGGTACTGAGGCAAAGATGGAATTCAGTGGCATCTTCATTCTCGGATTGAGATTGTTCCTTTACTTTATGGTTCTAATCATAGCCCTTACTTTAATGAAAATTGATGTTGAAATTTTATACGTCTTTGCTGGAGCGCTGGCTTGGGGGGCAGCCGTATTAGTTGCTCTTGGAATAGGAATCGCATTTGTTCTTGGTTCTAAAAAAACATTTACTAAAAATATACCTAAATGGTTAAAATCCGTTGGAGAATCTGCTCAAAGAATGGAAAAAAGTACTCGGCGTAAAAGCCGATTTGAGGTATATAAAGACTCAAGGGGAGAGTTCAGATTCAGATTAAGGGCACCAAACAACGAGGTAATAATCATAGGCGAATCCTATAAACGAAAAGCATCATGCATCAAAGGAATAAATTCTGTTAGGAAGAATGCATCTGTTGCGCAAATAGATGATCTAACGAGCTCTAAAAAATGAAACAAGAAAAAAATCATTCATTTCTTGAATACAAATTTCCCTTTTTTATCTAAGGTAACAGCTTCTTAGCAACAGTAGTTACTTGTTTTCCTAAATATCCTGCCATTATTAGTTCATTATCTGATGGCATGCGCTCACCCATTCCTCCAGCTATAGTTGATGCTCCGTAGGGCGAGCCACCAGAAATCTCATCTAAAGTCATCTGTTCTTTATATGAATAAGGTAAGCCTACAAGAATGCAACCATGATGTAGTAATGTTATCATTGTTGATATTATTGTGGTTTCTTGTCCGCCATGTTGAGTGGCTGAACTAGTGAATACGGCTGCGGGTTTGCCTATAAGCGAACCTTCCACCCAATCTTCATTGGTTTGATCCCAAAAGTTCCTCATTTGTGCACACATATTGCCGAAGCGAGTAGGCGTTCCAACAATGATTCCATCAATGTTTTTTAGATCCTCTTTAGGATCCGCCACTGGCACATCGCTCATAAGTTTCTTAGCCTTTCTTACATCATCGTTCCATAATTCTTTTGGAATGAGTTCAGCAACCTGTTTGAGGATGGCCTCTCCCCCGTCTTCTATAACACCTTCAAATACGCTGTTAGCCATTTTGAAAGTGTGGCCATGCATTGAGTAAAATAAAATAAGGATCTTTGGCTTGATCTTTTTCTTAGCACGTGGCCTCCCTCTTTGTTTTGTAATAGTAAGTGCTCCACATTCATCACAATATCTTGCTTTAACTGGGTGTTCTTCTCCACAAACGTAACATTCAGGCATAAATTATCCCAACTAACAATTATAGAAAATCTAATTAATATCTTTCTTAAAAGATTAAAAAAATTATTAATCTTATTATAAGTCATCAATATTCTTATTAATTTGGTAAAAAATTACTTTATTTCCTGTCCAATTTTATATGCGCGGTTCATGGCTTCTAGATTTTGCTTTATTGCTCCTTTTTCTCCCACAGAAACAAGTAATGAACTGTGAAATTTAGCATCTAGATAATTTGCTGATTTATCGACCATCTCTACTAGAGGATTTGCAGCTGAAGTATCACTTTCTTCAAAAGGCGCTATCAAAATGAACTTTTTTCCTCTCATTTTGAGTATGTATTTAGGGTGTGAGAATGCATACCACCTGTCCATGAATGCTTTAAATTGAGCTGATGGACCATACCAATATACTGGTGTACCTAAAATTATTACTTCGCTTTCAAAAAGCTTGTTGTATAGGTCTGTCATATCATCCTTTATTTTACAATTACTAGTTCTCTTACAATAGTCACTACATATAGCTTGGCAAGGCTTAATCTCTAAATCGTTAAGAAAAACCATTTCCACTTTTGAACCAGAATCCTTTGCGCCCCTAAGTACCTCGCTTACTAAAATATCGGTATTACCATTTTTTCTAGGACTACCTACGATGCCAAGTGCTTTCATTGATAATCACTATCTATTTTGATATAGTGTTTTATAACTTAAAAATTAGGTTTAAAATGCAAAAATTTATTTTGCGAAAGTGTAGAATTATTCGTTTTCAGTTTTCAAGTAAACAATAGAAATAATTTCCTATATTAAACACGTTTTTTATAATTGAATTTAAG
>JAOZGV010000190.1 GCA_026015225.1 Candidatus Bathyarchaeota archaeon | reverse complement strand
AATTCTTTTGAAGACACAAAATTTATCCCCATCAAATTTTGATATTGAAGATCACGCTTAATATGAAATTATTTATTTCTATTTCTTTCATTTCTCCGTTTATCAATTAATGAATTTCTCAATCTTTTTGCCTTCATTGAGCCTTTTTATTATTTCCAAGATGAAATTAATCCTCGAAATGCTTTGTCTCTATGTTTATAGCAATTTTAGTTATGTTCTTTTTTTGATTTCTGAATTTTTTCCTTCTTTTTACTCAATTTGCTGATCCATTTTTTTAATTTCTCGATATTTTCTTGATGTACTGACTTTCTTCTAGAATCAATCCTTAATCCATACTTTCGAGCTATCTCGATAGACACACCAGCTTTGTTTAATTCCGTGATAGAAAATCCTTTACCTCTTGCTTTAACTTGCTTTGAATTTTTAAATCTAGAAACATGCGCTATCGGTATCAAATATTCCAAGATAATTCAATCCTATATATTGGTCAAATGCGAATCTCTCAATTCTTAATAAGCGATTCATTTCACACTTTTACTAATGACAGGATGATTAGGGTCCAATAATAAGACCTCATACCATTTGAACTTGCCATCGCTCCATAGTAAATAAGAGTTTAGCACTTTGAGATTAGGGAATCTCTTAGAAACTCTTTCTTCAGCAATTCTTTTCATCCCTTTTGCCCATTTTATCTTGGTAACTCCCATTGCTTTTTGTCTTCGACCTGAAACTGGTCTAGTTTTTCTAGCACCGCTCCTTCTAACTCTGATCCGAATAACGACAAATCCTTGTTTTGCTTTATATCCTAAACGCCTAGCTCTATCAAGTTTAGTTGGTTTTTCAATTCTTATTATTGAAGGCTCGCGCCTCCATTTGATTGCCATCTGGCGCATATATTCTTTTAAATCATTACTATCCTTCTTTTTCCATAATTTTGCCATCATTTGATAAGCTGTCAAAGTTAGTAACACCCATTAGAGGATTGAACAAAATAGTAAAAAAGTTTATTTAAACTTTAAGTTAGTCTATTATTCCGGCTTTTCTTAGATAGTACCCGTCTTCTTTCCTAGGACCAAAACCTCTAATTCCTTTTTTCTTCAATACCCTCTTCAATTTTTTTCCATAGGATTCGGTTATTTCTCTATTCTTTAAAAGATATTCAATCGTTTTTTCAGCTTGCTCATCCGTGTCACATCTTCTTAGATAATCTATTGCAGTTGGCATGTAGCCTCTGAATAATTCTTTGCTTTGATAATTTGAACCATTTACCTCATTTATATTTATATTTACTTTTTTACTTTCAATCTCCTTAAATAGCATTGGAAATTTCTTTTTGAATTCTACTCTATCCATCTCTACCAAGGTTGCATCCAACTTAAACTCTTTTTAGTCCTCATATTTTTTTGCGAGTAAATTTCTGTTCAAGTAATAGTTTTTCTCTTGATAAAATATCTTCATAAACTACGATATTCGGACCTATTAAAGCGTTAGATCCCACTTTGACACCAGGCATAAAGTTTACATTAATTGATGTTTTAACCTTATCTCCTATTATCGCACCTAACTTTCTTAAGTTGCTATCTATAAAATTATTTTTTATTCTTACTTTTACAGTTTTATTGTCCATTCTAACATTGCCTGTTATTGTTCCTGCTCCTAAGTTGCATTCTGTGCCTATGATGCTATCGCCTATGTAACTTAGATGAGGGATCTTAGTCCCATCCATTATTATGCTATTTTTTACCTCACAAGAGCTTCCTATTCTGACATTCTTACCTATAGAAGTATATGGTCGTAGATAGCAATTGGGTCCCAAAATCGAATTTCTACCAACAAAAACAGGTCCCTCTATCCTGGAACCTGATAGGATTTTTGCATCTTTTTCCAATATTACGGGCCCTATCATACTGACATTATTCTCGACGGCTCCCTCAATATTGTGTTTAATATAGTTGAGAGCCCGCTCATTAGCATCAAATAGATCCCATGGATATCCGATATCCATCCATTCTTCTTCATCCAATGATACTGCTCTTATTTTTACATTATGTTGAACCGCGATGTTTAAGGAGGAAGTAAGTTCGTACTCCCCTCGAATCGATCTCTCAGTCTCTTCAATTCCATCGAATACATCTTTATTCAATATGTATATTCCTGTATTGATTGAATTTGTTCTTTTCACCTTTCTGGTTGGTTTTTCAATTATTCCTTTAATATAGCCGTTCTCAGTATTTACAATACCATAATCGCCGATTTTTTTACTTGTTTTTATCCCAATTATAGATTCTTTACCTTTGTGATACTCACTAATAATTCTCTCAATAGTCCTAGGTCTTATGAATAAATCACCATAAATCACCATGAAATCTTCTTTACCTACGTAATCTCTAGCAAGTTTAATGGAGTCTGCTGTACCAAGTGGTTCATCTTGTTCTATGTACTTTATTTTTGTACTGTGTTTTATTATATCATCTAAATATTCTATAATTGCTCTTTTCTTATATCCTACTACTATAAATAAATCTTGAATATTATTTGCTCTTAAACTTTCAACTATTCTTTCGATTAGTGGTACGCCACCGACAGGTATAATGTGTTTAGGTCTGCTTTCTGTAATTGGAAGAAGACGAACTCCTTTACCGGCTGCTAAGATAATACATTTCATTTATTTAAATTCCTTTTAGAACTTCCTTTATAATATTTAGCCCAATGTTAAGGTATTTCTTTGAAAGTTTCATGTTCTTTGCCTCTGCTACTACTCTAATCGTAGGTTCCGTTCCACTCGGTCTGATTAAAAGCCATCCATCCTCCGTTGATACACGCACGCCATCTAGTGTTAATATCTCTGTAATATTCTGGAACGGTTTCGTAATTCTCTCGTATACTTCATTCATAATTTTATTCTTCAGTGTATTTTGACATTTAACTTTAGTTCTAACAATTGGATATGATGGTATTTCTGACACAAAGTCTGAGATGTTTCTTCCATCTTCTTCGACAGCTTTTAGAAAAAGAATTCCCGATAGAATGCCATCAGGACAAAAATGAAATTTCGGATTTATCCATGCACCGCTGACTTCACCTCCAAATATTGCACTGTGTTTTTTTAATCCTTTAGCAACTTTTGAATCGCCCACACCTATTCTTATGACTTTACCACCCTTCTTAAGTACAGCTTCATCAACACACGAAGAAGTATCTATAGGGACGACTATATTTCCACCCTCTTTCTCAACTAAATAAGCTGAGTAAGCTGCTAGAGCTTTGTCCATTGAAATAAAATGTCCTTTTTCATCAATGAAAGCAACTCTGTCGGCATCACCATCAAATGCTATCCCTAAATCAAAATCCAACTCTTTCACAATATTGCTTAGATCTTCTAAAGAAGTCTCAGTAGGTTCAGAAAGTCTGCCTGGAAAAAATCCATCTGGCTGAGCGTTAATGGACATGAAATTCAAATTCAAGTTCTTAATTATTCTAGGAGCTAAAAAACAGGAAGCTCCGCATCCAATATCTAAGGCAATATTCCATTTGTTATGAAATTCGACTGAAGTCGAAATTAGTTCGATATAATCCTCCAATTTATGACCATATTCTGACACATTTTTTATTTCGTCCCAACTTACAAGTCTAAACTTCTCAGAAAAATAGATATCCTCAATTCGATTTTCTTTAGAATCATCATAAGCAATTCCATCGTTATCAAATACCTTTATACCATTATATTGAGGTGGATTATGGCTTGCTGTTATCATAATGCCATATTTTACACCTAATTCTTTGGTTAGATAAGCTAAGGATGGTGTAGTTGCCAATCCTAAAACCTTTATCTCGGCCCCACCAGAGAGCAAACCTGACGTGATTGCATTAAAAAAAATTTCTTTCGAAGTTCTTGTATCATGTGCAATTAATACTTCACCCTCTCTCTCTTCAGTCGCGATTGATTGACCAATTTTTATTATTTCATTTGGAGACAATTCTTTATTCGAAATTCCACGAACCCCAGAACTTCCAAAAAGTTTGCCCAAAAATTTGCACACCAATATATTGTCGATTATATTTGTAAATTATTAATCATTTTTTTGAATATGACTGAGATCTT
>JAOZGV010000186.1 GCA_026015225.1 Candidatus Bathyarchaeota archaeon | reverse complement strand
AAGATGCTGAAAATATAGAAGCGGAGATTGCGCAAAAATTAAAAAGAACTCAAAAATCTAGACAGAATATGTATGTCTAAATAAAATATCTATTATTTCTTCTATTAAGTATGGTTATCCTATCTCTTTAATTATATTTTGTAAAATATTTTTTCCCCTTTCTTTAGCTTTTATATAGATGCTTTCCTTACTTGATACATTATTGATAAAAGTCCTAAGCTCATTTTGAATCTGAATTAGGTTTCTCTTTCTACTTTTTATATCTAAGGGCTTATTTCCTTGTAATTTTAGATCACCTTCCAATAAACCCTCAGAAAAATACCAATCCTTAAACCAGGTGCATCCGACACTCCAAAGTAAATATCCTATTGGAGTAGCAGGTGCAGGTATGCCTTTAGCAAGACCATCTTTTGTTTCGTTATGATTCTGGTAAACAATCATTATATGTGAACCTGAAGGTAAGATATCGGAGAGATATCTGAAAATTTTTTTTTCTAATTTAGACTTTGTTAAATCAATTATTACTGATTCACTAAACCTTACAATATTATTATAGTATAACTCCAACCATTGTTTGTAGAATTTGCCTCTACCAGAAAAGTATTTACCCTTAATTACCGGATCAATTGAAGTTTGCTCATTTATATTGCTTAAGAATATTTCAAAGTTGTTTTCTTCCTTAAATCGTCCAGGAGAAACGTTACAAATATTGATTGAGTAATTATTCAATTTTTTTCTTTCTAACGCAAATATAGAAAGACTCATTATTGTTATAATTCCTCATTTATTACTAAAAATTTATAATTTTCGTTCGTGCTAATAAAAAATCTTGCCGCCAATTTTCTTTAATCCACTCTCCAGATCAGCCTGGGCTTCTCGAATCTTCCTTTTTAAAAATTTTTTTCCTTTATTGTAGCACGGGGCATTATTCTGTGTTGTTAAATGGAAATCAACAGTTACTTTGGATCTTCCATGTTTTGGATGAGATTTAATATATACATATGGAGAATGTTTTTCTCCCACTTCTTTTATTAAAGGGGCCATTGTACTCTCTCCAACTCCTTTGACAGTGAAATATGTTTCAACAAATGTACTCTCTTTTAAATCTCTGGCAATTTCCTTCTTAACACTCTCTTTAAATATTTCCTCCATCTCTTTTGGTACTCCCGGTAAGCAAAATATCTTTGTTTTCCCACTCACTAAAAAAACGCCAGGTGCCGTACCTATTGGATTATTTAGTGGTTTTGAATTTAATGGCAATTTAGCCATTTTTATTCTGGCAGGAGTTATCTCCAAACCCTTCACAATCCCTCTCTTTTGAAGTTCATTATATTTTTTTGTAATCCATGAAACCGCAGTCTTATTTGTGTATAAGGATTTGTTTAAGGCTAATGATAAACCTTCTAGAGTTATATCATCATATGTAGGACCTAATCCTCCTGAGATGATCAAATATCGAGGTCTACGGTGCAGGATCTCCCTTATTGTATCTGATATATCTTTTAAGTCATCTCTTATTACCGTAATTCTTGAGCAAATACCTCCCAACAAAGTAATATTGTGAGTCAACCATTGACTATTAGTATTTAATACTTGACCAATTAAGAGTTCATTACCTGTAAAGAGAAGTTCAAAATTAATAGCCTTATTATAAGTCATTAGATATCATATCTCCGATTCAATTATTACTTTTTCAATCTAATTTTTTAATAAAATCATATTTGATCTTAAGTGAAATATATTACTATGAAAATAGAATAATGAAATAATACGAAATATTTTTATTTTTAAAAAGGTAAACTAATGTCTCTGCGCCTTTTTTTAGCATTTAGTAATCCTAGAAAATATTCTGTTGGAGTTCGATTAATTTAAAATGTCCAAATTTAAACTCGATAATCTCAACAAATCTGAAATATTGAAAATAGCCAAAAGGTTTTACTTTTCGATGGGTGTCGATGATGGCAGTTCATTTTTATGTAGGCGAAATATGTGTTATGGATTGTCTAAGATATTATGGGCTCAAGAAAATATTGGAATGGAACCAAACGCTACATTTGTGTCTTCCCCAGATGAAAGCATTACAAGGAATTCCACTCGATGGAACAACGGTATAGGTTATGGAGGCAAATTATCTTGGGGAGATGGAAGATCTAAGATAATATTTCTAGATTCAATGCCTAATGCTTGTGGAATGTTGGTTGGAACCCTCGATAATTTACCGGATCCTAAGCATTTAATAGACAGAATTATAGACATTGAAAGAAAATCCTATTTTGTTAATGATGTTGAAATAGAATGGGACTTTGAAAAGGGAAATCATTTTATTGACGTATTTAGTCTAAAAAAGTTTACTGAATCAGAACTCCCTGATTATGCTTTTGTCATTCATGGTGGCACTCATGAATTCAAAGGAGATAATCCACATGGAATGGGATTGTATTATCACCAGAGTAAAATCTTAAAAGAAATGTTCAAAACAATAGAGACTCCCTTTGGAAATACAAAAGTCCTTTTTGATAATGATGTAGAAGATTATATGAAATTATATAAAATCGCAGATGACTTCTCCAAAAAGAAAAGGCTTTTAATTGCTGAGTTAATTTTTGGGGATTTCAACGTGATTACTAATCCAAATCATCAAGCTCTAATAAACTATAATCAACATCTACTGGGCGTTAACGATATAAAAGATCCTTCTGCTAATGGTTTATTTCCCGTAATGTTAAAAGCCGATCTTCCAGGGTATATCATGAAAGGTAAGAATAATATCAACGATGAAGTTATTGAAGCGATTGGCTTTTTAAAACGTGCTGAAGATCTTGGTATATATCATAGATTATCAAATGCTAACATATTGCCTCATGGTGGCGGGTATAAATTAAAGGATATCTCAAATGTTGTTGACGTGATCGAAGCGAAAAGTAAAAGATATTTTATATGCGATATGACAAATGATATGGGATTGAAAATTCTTTCAAATTTTAAAGAGGTCGAATTTACATATAGAGGAAAAGAGGTTATGATTAGAACTCTAGAGTTAGGATTGGGTGAACCGATTGCTAAGCTTATACCTAATTACGTTTTAAAAGTTTGACTCATTTATGTTTCTTTAAATTTTCTTCTTTTAACCTCTAATCATTTTTTCTGCAAAATCTCTACCGAATTCTATGCATTTTCTGACCTCGCTTTTATTTGGAACCCATTTTACTGTTAAAGAAGGAGATGTCACTGTAATTCCTGCTTTCTTAAGTTTTTCTTCTATATCCTTTACTGCGCCGCCTCCCCACCCATATGATCCGAATGCAGTAGCGATTTTTTTCTTCGGTTTAAGACCCTGCAATTCTTCAAGAAATGGAGCAAGAGTATGGAGAATGCCATTATTTATGGTCGAGGAACCAACAAGCAAACCTTTTGCCTCAAGAAATTCTTTAATAATATCGCTAATATCCGTAAACGGGAGTCTGAAAAGTACCGTCTCAATGCCCTTGCTGTTTATTCCCTCAATAATTGCTCTTGCCATTTTTTCAGTACTCCCCCACATAGTATCGTACACTACTAGGATTTTATCTTTAGCGTCGCCCTTTGCCCATCCTAGATAAGATTTAATTATTTTAATTGGGTCGCTTCTCCAGATGATACCATGACTTGGAGCAATTATATTTATCTTTAAACCTAATTGTTGAATATCTTCTATCTTTTTTATAACTAATTTGCTGAGAGGCCATAAAATCACGGCATAATATTTTGCAGCTTCTTCCATCAAAATATTACTATCGACTTCATCGTCGAATCTCTTTGAAGTTGCTAAATGTTGTCCAAAAGCATCATTAGGTAGAAGTAATCCATCCTTTTCGATAAAGGTAAACATGCTATCTGGCCAATGAAGCATGGGAGCATGAATGAACTTTAATTTTCTATTACCTAAACTTATTTCTTCACCATTTTTTACAATTTGAAAGTCCCAATCTCCAAAATAGTGTTTTTCAAGTCCTTCTTTGCATTGGGTTGTTCCAATTATTTTTGCTTTAGGCGCTAATTCCAAGATTTCTGAAATAGCACTTGAATGATCTTTTTCTACATGGTTTGCTATTATATATTCGATTCTTGATGGATCAATAATCTTTTTTATTCTCTCTATCATTTCTTCTGTAAATGGTCTGTAAACACTGTCTATTAAAGCAGTTTTTTTATCTACTATTAAATAAGAGTTATATGTTGTTCCCCTTCGAGTTGAATAAGTAAAGCCGTGGAAATTTCTTATATCCCAATCAACAGCTCCAACCCAGTAGACTCCATCTAATACTTTTACAGGTTGCATTACAAATCCTCAAGTCAAAGATTGATTTTTTCCTTTGATGATAATATAGATTTTTTTTACAATTTTATTAAAAAAAATCCAACTTTGCTAATGTTATTAAAAAAATATTCCGACGCAATCTGACAACAATTCTTTCTTAGAATTTAAAATTTTAATTGTTTGTTAAAATATTAATAGGCTTGCTTTTTCCAAATTTAATCGCTTTAATTACACTCTCAATTGAATGATCACAATTGATGTAATTAAACGTCTTTCCAATATGTTCGAAATTGTGAGCGTCGCTTCCAGCCACACTTGGCAATTTCCTTGATTGAGCGAGTAACTTAGCCATTTGATTTTCTCTATTGCTTGCAGTTGGATTAAGTATTTCGATGGCATCGGCGGGGAAATTTTCAGCTTTCTCTCTAAGACCACTGAATCTATAAGGATGTGGGATGATTATTGAACCATTCTGATCTTTAGCGTAATCTAAAATATTCTCAACAGTTAATAATGGTCTTTTTGGTTCTTCGATAACATTGAGAATTATAATATGTCCTTGAGTAAAGGAAATTTCTATACCTGGAATGATCAAAGGATTTCCTTCATTCCCTCGTATTTTTTTTAATCTATTGTACCCATCGATGTTGTCATGATCAGTTATCGCTATTCCATCTAATTTTGTTTGAATTGAGCACCATTTTGATAATTCACCTATGCTGATGGAGCTATCGCCAGAGTAAATAGTGTGAACATGTAGATCGATTTTCACTAAGAAGAGACTCCATTAAATGGGATTTCTAA
>JAOZGV010000167.1 GCA_026015225.1 Candidatus Bathyarchaeota archaeon | reverse complement strand
ATGGCAAAGTGGAAGAATCAACCACTATCTCCTATCATTCTTACTGGGTCTGTTATTCTTCTTGATAATAACTATATTCGTGATGATTTAATATGGAGTTAGTATTAAATTTCCTTGGGATAACACTTTCTGCAGTAGGTCTATTATCCCCAACCATAGATTACGTGTATATAAAAGAGAGAGCAAAGAGAATATCGTTCTACTTGACATCAATCTCTCTCATTATAGCTTCAGCCACTTTGATCTTCTCTATTTTCACATATCCAAATCAGGCTATTCTAGTTTATAATGGTGCTTTAAGGGTAGACTTTTATGGGATATTTTTGGCGTTGATCGCAACTATAGGCGCATTACTTGTCGTTTTTGCTTCATCCTCAATTAAAAAATGGAGCACCGCTCCAAGCTTCTATTCCCTCTTACTTTTAGGGTTACTCGGCGTCTATTACCTTATTTTTGTAAACGATTTCGTGCTTTTAATAGCCGCGTGGGCCTTGGTAGCGGTAACCTCCTATGTTATTGCTGGTATAAGAAAAGATGCGAGGTCCGTTGAGGGGGCTGTTAAATATGCGATCATGGGCGCCTTAGCATCCGTTCTGTTGCTTTTCGCAGTTGCAAACATTTACAGTTTAACTGGTACGACAAATATTGGTGAAGTGATCTCCTCACTCAGCTCAACTGACTTGGCTTTAACAGGCCATAAAAATGTGCTGCTCCTATCAGTCCTCCTTTTTATATCTGCATTGGGATTCAAGATTGGGATAGTCCCCTTCCACGGGTGGTTGCCAGACGTTTACGGAGGTGTTCACCCTATCCCCGTCTCCTTCTTAGCAGGCGTAGTAAAGATCGCTGGGGTGGCGGTAATAATTAGGATATTATTTCCTTTGGCCTCATTGATTGGAAGCATATGGCTCTTGATCTTCGCGTTATTGTCGATATTCACCATGACCTTCGGCAATATTGTTGCCCTCGTTCAAAGTAACGTACAAAGAATGATGGCTTATAGCAGTATCGCTCATGTAGGCTACATCTTAACCGGGGTAACCGCAATTTCATCCCTTAGCCTGACCGGTAAGATTTTCGGCATCGAATTTGCTCTTCCTGGAATTGCAATTCACCTCTTGGCATATTCGTTAGCCAAGGTTGGGATATTCGTTGGGTTAGCTTTTCTACTACGTAGCAAGATTGGAACTACATTAGATGATCTCAAAGGTATTGGTAGAAGCATGCCAACATTATCGATATCGATACTCATCCTGTTATTCAGTTTGATGGGTGTTCCACCTCTGCTGGGGTTCTGGGGGAAATTTTACCTCTTCACGTCAGTTGTCAGCATCGCACCTTGGCTTGCATTCATTGCTCTGATCAATAGTGGTCTATCTGTTGGGTATTATGCTCAGGTGATAAGATATATGTTCTTCATGGAGGGTGAGAAAGGTTCTACGGAGAAGGCAATGAACCCGGAAGTATCTGTCCTTATGATAGCCGCTATCTTGACGATCGTATTAGGAATCCTTGTACCATTTTTCACTATCTATCTACTTCCCCCATATCCTTTGGGTTAGTTCATGTGTTACCGTGTATGGTTTATAAGTTCCTAAAGCGAATTGCTTAAAGTGGAACAATGAATATCCCTTCTAGCGCGCGTTTATTATTACAGTTATACCTCTAAATTTAGCGTTATTTGTCTTATCGATTTATATTTGAAATTACTTTAGGTGTATTAATAGCGCGCGCGCTACATTCTATTACATCACGCAGGAACTGCGCGCAAAATAAACTGGGCTAAAGTCTAGCCGATTCCTTCTTTCTATGTGAGAGTTTTATGATTAAATCTATCCCAGGTTTAACTTTCTCCATTGGGATACATTCTATGTTCCTTTCTTTATTCAATCTTTTAAATGCTCTAGATCCTCTCTTTGACCTGATTATTACAGTAGACCGGCCGTCCGGTGATCCGACGGAACCTACGGATATGTCTGCGTACTCAGCGGTATAATCCTTGCAATAATGGCATGATCCCCTCGCTAGGCTCTTCATTTCCTTTATTGGGACATCCATTAAATTCTCGCCATCCTTACCATTTACCAAGAACTTCCCCCTCGTTATATCAAACTTCTTGACATTCCTTATATCGACGTCATTACGCTCCAGGTATTGTCTCAAGATATCGTAATCAAAGGATTCGGTACAGAATAAGCCTATGGTTAAGTAGATTTCACTCCCAAGACCCGATACACTGGGAAATAATTGTAGTTTTCTCATAGCATTTATCTGGCATGGCGTCCCAACCACTGCAAGCTTTTTCAGCCTCCTCTCCACGACTGCTTCATGGAGAACCTTCAAGTTTGAGCTGACCGCATAGGAAGTCCCCGATCCATTCAACACCTCCTCCTTTGAAGTCGCTATGGTTGGCTTTGGTCTCCACTCCTCGTCGACTGTAGTTATTAAAGCACCATCAATTACCTTATTCTCAATAAGGCTGATCAGAAAGCTGGTCACAATGCCGCCATCTTGGGCCACATTTAAAACTTTTTTGAGCTTAGATCTTGCTGAGTAGATGTTCATGTAACCGCCAATAGACTCGTTCTTGAATATAGGGTTTAATAGCTTGTATTTTGCTTCCTCAGCGGCATCGTCCACTATCGGGCAGAAAGCGTAGCAGACATCGCATAATAAGCATGCCCCCTTCAAAGCAGGTTTCTCATTAATTTTAACGACCCTATTTGGGCAGATAGCTTCACATGTTCCACAAAGCGTACATTTATCATTCTTTATGACCTCAATCATTAGTCTTGGAAATCCGACTATTGAACTCATCGCTAATCAGCCAATTATTACTGTAATTTATTATTATTATGTTTTCTGTTCCACATGATCGGCGTATATGAAAAATATATTAATTTTTAGATTAGTGCGCGTGTTACAAATATATATAGTAGTTTATAGAAAAAATTCTAAAAATATAATTAAATGTCGGGTGTAGTGGGCGGAAAAAAATGGCGAGTATAGTTTCAACCTTACCATTCGTATTATTAGTCTCTTTAATAATAACGTTAATTTTTTATTGGATTGGTGGAAAGATAGCACCAAAGGGAACAAAAACTCCTGGAAAACTTGCACCATATGCTTGTGGTGAAGATTTTCCTGCTGAGAAACTCCAAATGAACGTTCAAAATTTTTTCATATATGCGGTCTATTTCATGATTTTTGATATTCTCGCCTTTGTATTGGCAATATCATTTGTCAATCCAGGTTTGATGCCCGCATTTTTTGCAATCATTACTTTATTGGCCGTAATTTTATTGCTACCCCTATTAAAACTGAAACAAAAGGTGTAAAAAAATTGGACATCATAAAATGGGCAAGGATAAAATCGCCCTGGGTCTTCCACTTCAATGCTGGTGGATGTAATGGATGTGATATAGAAGTGCTTGCATCATTAATTCCAAGATACGATATTGAAAGATTCGGTATGATACTTAGAGGAAGCCCTAGGCATGCTGATGTGATGCTTCTTACAGGTACTGTGACAAGGCAAATTAAAGATAGATTAATTCGAATATATGAGCAGATGGCAGAACCTAAATTTGTCATGGCTATAGGATCCTGTGCAATGTCAGGTGGAGTTTTCCAAAATTGTTACAGCGTCTACGAAGGAGCTGACAAAGTAATTCCAGTTGATGTCTACGTACCAGGGTGTCCCCCCCGTCCTCAAGCTATAATAGATGGTGCAGTAAAATTATTGCAAAAACTTGCTGCTGGGAAGTGAGATGTTGTCAGATATTTCTAAAGAACAAGAAATAGTGAACAATCTGAAAGATAAGTTTGGGGATAAAATTATAGAGGCTAAAGTTCAAAGTGCAAGAAGAGTATTCGTAACTATCGATTCGAAATCTCTGATCAAAGTGACTAAATTTCTCGCAAAAGAAAAGAATTACACACATGTAGCAACTATTTCAGGATTGGATTTAGTAAAAAATTTAGCAGTTATTTATCACCTAAGGGAGTATCACTCTAAAGAACAATTTATTACATTATCATTAAAGGTTGAAGTTGCAAAAGACAAACCAAAATTGCCAACTATCATAACAATAATCCCGGGAGCAGAACTTTACGAGAGAGAAGTACATGATTTGTTTGGAATAGTATTTGAAGGTCATCCTGATTTATCTCCTCTAATTTTACCTGAACATTGGCCATCTGGAGTTTATCCTTTAAGGAAAGAATACAAGCTTGAAGATATTAAAACTAAAATTGAAAAAGTTAAGAAGTGATGAAAATGTCGAACTCAACTTATAAAGTTCCAATAGGGCCACAACACCCGGCTCTAAAAGAACCTGAAAACTTCTTGCTGACCGTTGACGGAGAAGAGATCATCGATGTAAAAATTCGCTTGGGATATGTGCACAGGGGAGGCGAGAAGGCATTTGAGAATCGGACCTATGTACAAGGTTTGTATTTAATCGAGAGAGTTTGTGGAATCTGTGCTATGGCACATCAACTTTGTTATGTTAATAATCTTGAACCTATGATGGATGTAGAAGCACCTCCGAGAGCACAATATATCAGAACTATAGTGGCAGAGCTTGAAAGGGTTCATAGTCACTTACTATGGCTTGGTGTGGCAGCTCATGAGATTGGTTTCGACACACTCTTCATGTATTGTTGGCGCGATAGAGAAGTATCATTAGACTTGATGGAGATGATAACTGGCAATAGAGTTCTCCATGCGGCCAATACAATTGGAGGAGTTAGGAGAGATTTAACTGCTGATATGATTTCAAAGACTAGAAAAGGAATTGCATTATTAAAAAAGCGTACAGAGTATTACAAGAAATTAGTTTTGGCAGAAAAGACAATATTGAAAAGGGCACTAGGGGTTGGTATATTATCGACCAAGGATGCCGCTGAATTGTGTGCTGTAGGCCCAACAGCGAGAGCAAGCAATGTTAAAAAAGATGTAAGAAAGGACGATCCATATTCTGCATATGATGAGATTCCTTTCAACCTAATAACTTACGATCTATGTGACGTTGCTTCCAGGGTTCTTGTAAGGGTTGATGAATTAATAGAATCCGCAAATATAATTGAATACTCACTAGATCACCTTCCAACAGGACCTATTGGAGTTAGAGCCCCAAGATCAATTCCTCCAGGAGAGAATGTAAGCATTGTAGAGGCGCCAAGAGGAGAGGACATTCATTACTGCAAATCTAATGGAACAGACAAACCTGAAAGGTACAAGGTTAGAGCCCCCACTTTAGGTAATTGGGCATCTATGGCAAAAATGTTGATCGGAGGGTATGTTGCTGACGTTCCTATTACGCTAGCAGCTATAGATCCATGTATGAGCTGTACTGACAGAGTTGCATTCATTGACGCTAATTCAGGAAAGAATTGGATATGGAGTACAGAACAGATTAAGAAATATTCGAAAAAAAATGGTGGTAGGTAACGAATTGATTATAGAAATTCTTAAGTTATTAATTATTCCTGGAATATTCTTCCTTTTCACATTAGCCTTATTCTACCAATGGTTGGACAGAAGGTTCCTGGCAAGACTTCAAAATAGGCGTGGTCCCATGCATACGGGTTCTCATGGTACATTACAACCACTTGCTGATTTTATTAAACTACTTGCAAAAGAAGATATCGAGCCAGAAGCAGTAGATAAACCAGTTTTTAGGGGAGTCCCAATTTTATTGTCGACTATTTCAATAACAGCATTATTTTTCATTCCAATATGGGGCGTCAAGGCATTTGTCCATTTTGAAGGAGATCTAATTTTCATGACTTTCTTGATGACTCTTATCGCAATTTTAGCATTTCTAGGTGGATGGAGTTCAACAAATAGATTCAGTACAATTGGAGGTCTAAGAGCAGCAATGCAGACTCTTGGTTATGAGGTGCCACTCTCCTTGGCCTTTATAGGTCCGGCAATAGTGGCTAAATCTCTCTCGATATCTAAGATTGTTGAATGGCAAGCATCTACTGGAATATGGGCAATTATTCTAAATCCTTTGGGATTTGGGATCGCTATAATTGCTTTGCTCGCTGAACTTGAAAAAGTACCTTTTGATCTTCCTGAAGCTGAGACAGAACTTGTTGCAGGATGGCAAACGGAATTCAGTGGAAGAAAATTAGCGCTTCTCAGATTTGCTTTTGATCTAGAATTAGTATTGGCCGCTGGATTAATAACTTCACTATTTCTTGGAGGACCTGCAGGACCTTTCTATAATATTCCATGGGTTGGGGTTATATGGTTCTTTATAAAAACCACAATAGTCGTGTTGATTCTATCAAATTTAAGAGGCCTCTTCGCAAGATTCAGAATTGACCAAATGGTGAGCGGCTGTTGGAAATATTTGGTTCCTTTAGCGATTATACAAATTATATTTCTTCAATTGGTTTTAGGGTGAGTTAAAAGCATGGCTATGGAAAGAGAATTATTAAGACATCTTGTAAAAAAACCTGCAACCATAATATATCCATTTGAAAGTCCTGAGCCTATAGAAGGCACAAGAGCGAAAGTTGAGATAGATATTCTAAAGTGTATAGGATGTGGAACTTGCATTCATGATTGTCCTGCATATGCTCTTGAGATGGTTGGGAAAGGATTGACTTGTGATATGAAATGGTATCCAGGGCGATGTGTGTTTTGTGGTCAATGTGTCGAATCCTGTCCAAGGAATGCAATAAAACAAACAGCAGAGCACGATTTGGCAACAACAGAAAGTGTAGAATCCGCCGGGATGATGAGCGAACGATTTGTGGAGTTCAATCGGCCAAAAAAGGAATGAGAGTGAATGAATATGATAGAGATTATTGAACTAATACTTCTAGTCATTACATGCATCTTTGCCATATTGACTGTTGAGGCAAAGGATTTATTATATGCAATAATTTCCTTTGCAAGTATGTCTGTGACTATCGGTGCGTTATTCTGGATTCTTAGCGCACCATATGTGGCCGTATTTCAAATTCTAATTTATGCAGGTGCAATAATTGTATTGTTCGTTGCTGCAATTATGCTAACGAGCAGGAGAGAGCGATAGATGAATGAATTGAAAGCCGATTGGATGAGTTTGTCGGGAATATTCTTGTCGATTGCCACTATATTGATAATTTTTGCGATACTCTCTACCAATGCATTCCCAATATTCGAAATGTTAGAATTCGAACCTGATTTAGTTAAATCATCATCTGATGTTGGACAACAAACCGCCAATATACTCTGGAGTAGACGATATCCGGATCTTATTGCTCAAGCTTTTCTAATTCTTGCTTCAGCAGCTTGTTGCATTGCAATGTTGAGGCCACATATTCGTGAGAAAATGGCTGAAAAAAGAAAGGATCGCTTAAGTAGATTCGAAGTTTACAAGGATTCGAAAGGAGAGTTTAGGTTTAGACTTAGGGCACCAAATAACGAGATAATAGTTGTCGGAGAAGCCTATAAGAGCAAAGCATCCTGTCTCAAAGGGATTGGTTCAATTAAAAGAAATGCGGCTATCGCTGAAATAGAAGATCAAACTCTGGAGGAATGATTAAAAAATGATAGGTTTAAACTTCTATCTAATAACTTCGATTATCCTTTTCATAATTGGAATTTATTGCTTGGCAGTCAAAAGAAATATGATACGACTGATCATCGGTATAGAGATAATTACAAATGCTGCTAACCTGAATTTCATTTCATTTTCAGCCTACGCAAAAGAAGGGTTTGTCGATCCATTGGCTCGTTCATTTGTCATTATGTCGATCATTATAGGGGCATGCATAGTTGCGGTAGGTCTTACAATCGCTGTATTTGCTTATAGGCATTATGACACTCTTGATGTTAGAAAACTTAGTAAATTGAGATGGTGAGTTAGAAAATGCTACCGTTTGATGAATATGCACCTTGGCTTGTTTGGTTAATTCCTTTAGTAGGATCAGTTTTAATTCCTATTGTTGCTAAAATTGGAGATAAGGTAAGAAATTGGTTTGCGGTTGTAGTGAGCTTTATCTCTGCTGCTTATGCTATTTCCATGATTCCGCAGGTCATGTCTCACCACGGTGAGGCGTTTGATTGGACTATATCTTGGATTCCACAGATAGGTCTGAAGGCTGGGGTATTGGTTGATCCTCTAAGTGTATTTATGGCAAACGTTGCAGCAGGAATAGGCGCATTAATAGTTCTTTATTCAATCGGATATATGGCCCATGATGGAGGGCTGACAAGATATTATTTTTTCATTCTATTCTTTATTGGTGGAATGATAGGCTTAGTAATGGCCGATAATTTCTTACAACTCTTCATATTCTGGGAAATTGTTGGAATGTGTTCATATGCGCTCATAGGCTTCTGGTATCGTAAGAAAAGTGCTTCGAATGCAGGGATGAAAGCTTTCATAGTGACAAAAGTCGGTGATATATTGTTGTTAATAGGAATAATCGCTCTTTTCGCACAAACTGGCTCTTTTAACTTTCTGGCCTCTAAAGAATTCATCGAAGCTGGAAAGATTGCGATTTTAGGATTGATGAGCATATCGATGTTGATCTTCGGTGGAGCGATCGGTAAATCTGCTCAAGTTCCGTTGCAAGTCTGGCTTCCAGATGCGATGGAAGGCCCAACTACTGTTAGTGCATTAATACACGCTGCAACCATGGTAAAAGCTGGCGTCTATTTGACTGCAAGAACGTTCACATTATTTTCTACCATAAATGAATGGCTAATCTTTGTATCGTATATAGGAGCTATTACGGCTTTACTAACAGCAACAATCGCAATTGTTTCAACAGATATAAAAAGGGTTCTTGCTTACTCGACGTTGAGCCAACTTGGATTGATGATCGCTGCGCTTGGAATAGGAACCAGCCTTGGATGGTTCGCCAGTCAATTTCATGTAATGAGCCATGCGGTCTTCAAGGCTTTATTATTCCTCTGTGCTGGCTCAGTTATGCATGCTGCTGGAACCACAGATATTACGAAGATGGGAGGTCTTCGCAAGTATATGCCCATCACATTTATCACAAGTTTAGTTGGTATTCTATGTCTTTCAGGAGTCCCGCCATTTAACGGTTTCTGGAGTAAAGATCTAATAATACTTGCTGCTCTTGAACATCATATGTATGCAATTCTAATTCTCATAATATTGGCATCCATATTTACGGTAGCTTATAGTTTTAGATGGTTAGGTCTTGTCTTTTTTGGAAAGTATCGTGGGAGAGAATCCAAACATCTACATGAATCTCCATTAGTGATGACAATTCCTCTTATTATACTTGCAGCAATAGCTTGCGTTTCTGGATTTCTGGAAGAACCATTTATGCATTATTTCGGTTTTGAGCATTTGGCAGGATTGGAGTTAATTCCTTTATTACTATCGATTGTTATATTGATAATCGGATTTGTTCCTGCGTACCTGATCTACTTTAGAAAATCGGTTTCTCCCGAAGGATTCAGAAGCGGAAGTATGGGTACTTTGCATAAAATTCTTTCGGAAGGCTATTATTTCGACAGAGTTTATTACGCAATATTTGTAAATAGCTTTCCAAAATTTTACAATCAGATCTATGATTGGATAGATCTTAAAATTATCGACAAATTCAATTACGCTGTTGCTGATGTGGCCAAACAGATTAGTCAAAACTTTAGGCCATCACATACAGGCGTGCTCAGCGCAAATATATCAGGAATCCTTGCAGGTTTTGTAGGATTTTTAATTTTAATTCTAATCATGCTAGGGTGAAAATGAAATGATTGATAACTATGGATTAATGCTTTATTCGATTATAATCCCCATAATAGCCTCTCCAATAGCCTATCTATTTGGAAAAAGAATCGGTAGAGTAGGGAATGGAATACTTTCCACAGTTGCTTTTGCGATCTCCACATTAATGTTGTTTTCCTATTTGAATAGAGTATTGGATGGTGAAATTATCAGTGAGAGCTACGGAGTATGGATTGGATTATTTAAGCTAGATATGTCTTTTTTAATGGATCATCTTAGTCTTACGATATCACTATTAATCGCTGGGATATCCACGTTAGCTGCGATTTATTCTATATCCTATATGGAGCATGAGCACGATCAAGAAATATACTTCACTTGTCTACTCCTATTTGTTGGAGGTATGATAGGTGTTGTTTTAGCATCAAATTTGATTCTTTTCTACCTATTTTGGGAGATGATGTTGATACCATCGTACTTTTTAATAGCGCATTGGGGAAAAGGCAGACCTAAGATCACCGGATTCAAATACTTCATGTTTACGCATGCTGGCGCAGCTTGCTTATTATTTGGAATTCTTTGGTCCTACTCATTAGCAGGAACATTCGACTTCCTAAAATTATCTACTGCCTTACAATCAGCTCCTTTTGATGCTCTCAGGTGGATAATGATTCTAATGTTCATTGGGTTTGCAGTTAAACTGGCGATATTTCCAGTACACACCTGGCTTCCAGACGCTCATGCTGAGGCTCCAACTCCAATAAGTGTTCTCTTAAGTGGAGTAATGATCAAATGTGGAGCTTATGCGATGGCCAGAATTACTTTAACGTTTTTCCCGTCATCTGTAGCTACTGTATCATACGCATTGCTTGTTCTAGCGATAATAACCATGCTATGGGGAGGATTGATGGCTTTTGCTCAGACAGACATCAAAAGGTTACTTGCATACAGTAGTGTAAGCCAAGCAGGATACATTTTATTCGGTTTGATGAGTTTGTACTCATTAGGAATTGCGGGCGGGCTTTTCCATATCATAAATCATGGAATAGCGAAGTCTCTTCTCTTCATGAGCGCTGGAGCGATCATTTATTCTACTGGTATTAGGGATATGAGAAAACTTGGAGGGCTGGCATCGAAGATGCCAATCACTGCAGTTGCAGTTCTGTGTGGAGCACTATCTATTGCAGGGACTCCTCCATTTGGAGGCTTTGCTAGCGAATGGATGATATTTGCTGGAGCTTTTGAGGCAGGATTCATGATTCTTGGAGCTTTAGCGATTATTGCAACGATCATAACAATCGGATATTATCTGAAAATGATAAAGAATGTCTTCTTTGGAGAGGTGCCTAAAAATCTGAAAGAAGTAAAAGAAGCACCATCTTACATGCTCGTTCCGATGAGCATCCTGACATTTTTCACTGTAATTTTTGGAATCTTCGCATATGTTCCATTGAACATCATTTATCCAGCGGCGGATATAATTGGTAAATTCTTCTTAGGAGGTTGAGAGAAAAATGTTCACCGAAACAATTGATATTCTATTCATATTCGCAGTTCTAGCTCCAATTGTTTACTGGATTGGAACAAAAGTTAACTTCAATAAGCTAGTAGATTTATGGGCCACTCTAGGTTTTATACTCTCTTTGTATTTGCTTTACTTTATTTACGAGATTATTAAGATAAAAGAAATAATGGTTATTACCATTGCAAAAGGCCTTTTACCCATCTCATGGACTTTTGAAATTGATGCTCTAGGCGTCTTTATGGCAAGTATATTTGTTTTCATAGGGCTTTTGACTTCGATTTACTCAATTCGATATATGGAAAGAGACACAGGATTAGCGGAGTACTATATTCTATTATTATTAATGGTTGCAGGAATGGTGGGTGTTGTCTTTGCAGGTGATTTCTTCACATTCTTCATCTTTTGGGAGATTATGTGTATAACCTCATACGTTTTGGTTGCATTTAGAAAAGAAGAATGGGAGCCTGTAGAAGCAGGATTTAAATATTTAATTATGAGTTCAACCGGCAGCGTGATGGTTCTATTCGCCATGTCTATTTTATATGGAATGACGGGCACTCTAAATTTTGCATACCTTGCTTCAAGCCTTTCCAATGGTGCGACTAATCTTTGGTCGGTATTAGCTTTGGCGCTAGTGGTAATAGGATTTGGAATAAAGGCTTCAATCGTTCCTATGCATAGTTGGCTTCCAGATGCACACCCGGCTGCTCCCAGTTCAATAAGCGCAATGCTTTCAGGCGTAGTTATTAAGGCAGGCGCATATGCGCTAATGCGTTCATTATTGATAATTTTTATTCCTGAAGCTTACAACTGGCAGGTTATTGTCGCGGTATTAGCCGTATTGACAATGTCTGTTGGTAATTTGATGGCACTTCTTCAAAAGGATCTTAAAAGATTATTGGCATTCAGCAGCATCGCACAAATGGGGTACATAATCTTTGGGCTATCAATTGCGACTTTTTTCGGTCTAACTGGAGGAATATTCCATGTTATGAACCATGCTATAATGAAGAGCCTTCTCTTCCTTTGCTCAGGCGCATTCCTCTATGCGGTTGAATCAAGAAATCTTGACGAGCTCGCTGGCATAGGCAGGAAGATGAAATTAACAGGAGTAATGTTTACGATAGGCGCTCTTGCTTTGGCAGGTGTGCCGCCATTGAATGGATTCCAAAGTGAATACATGATACTTTTTGCTGGAATTGATATTGGAAGTATGAACACCATCTGGTATATTTTTTCAGCGATTATGCTGTTAAATATACTTTTCTCAGTCGGTTACTATTTGCGACTAATTCAAATTTTGATGTTAAAAGAACCCACCAAAATATCTCTAAAAGCTAAGGAAGCTCCCTTGGCGATGCTGTTACCGATGGGAATCTTGGCTATCTTATGTATAGTTATTGGTGTTTATCCAGGACCATTTGTTTCCTATTCAAGTTCAGCCGCAAAAGCTGTTCTTGATGTAGGACAATATGTCGCGGCTATAATAAGATAGATCGATCAATACCAATAATTTTTCCCTCATGATTTTTTATTTTCATTATTCAATGTGGAGTAAATATGATCGCCGATAATGATCTGAAGGAATTGTTGATTAAGTCAAAAACGATAGCAATAGTTGGCTGTTCAAGAGATCCTAAAAAAGCTGCGCATAGTGTTCCTAAATATTTGAACGAACAAGGATATGAAATTATTCCTGTAAATCCTTTTGCAGATGAAATCTTGGGTATAAAAGTTCGAAAATCACTTTCTGAAATAGAAAAACCTATTGACATTGTTAATATTTTTAGACCTAGTGATGAATGCCTTCAAGTCGTAAAAGAATCGATTGAATTAAGACCTAGAGCTATATGGATGCAACTCGGAATTGAAAATGAAGAAGCTGCAAAATTAGCTGAAAACCACGGTATATGTGTAGTTGAGAATAAATGCATATATATTGAACATAAACGTTTGATAAACAATAATAAATATTAGCGCGCGTTATTATTGGGGCTATTTTTCACTTTTGAAACTGGTTTCACATAAATCAGTTATAGTATTTCAATCATTTATATGTCTAAAGATAATAAAGAGGTGATAAGATGCATCCGTTGCAAATGAAAACAAAATATGTAGCAGTCATTATATTCACCTTGGCCATACTGATTGGTTCTTTAAGTGGATATGCAGCATCTGGAGTATTATTCGATAATAGTATGAAAGGTGTTTTTGATTTAGAAGAAAAAATAGGCACTGCACGATTTGAAGCAAAAGCAGAGAGCATGGGCATGACAGTTGAAGAATTCCGAGAATATCTACTAGAACAATTCGAAGCTAAAGCAGAGGGCATGGGCATGACAGTTGAAGAATACAAAGAATATCTTGGTGAACAGGAAAGAGAAAAATATAGAGAATTTGAACCTAAAGCAGAGAGCATGGGTATGACAGTTGAAGAATACAAAGAATATCTTGGTGAACAGAAGAGAGAAGAATATAGACGATTTGAAGCAAAAGCAGAAAGTATGGGTATGACAGTTGAAGAATACAAAGAATATCTATTAGAACAATTCGAAGCTAAAGCAGAGGGCATGGGTATGACAGTTGAAGAATACAAAGAATATCTGGCTGAACAAAAAAATGAAAAAGAGTGATAAAAAAAGCACTTTAAATGATATATTTAATCATGTAGATTATGCTCAAACAAAAAGAAGAAGAGAAACAATCTATATGATTTTTTTATTCATTTCTTTGTTTTCAATTTCATTTATTTTTTTCTCAAATGCAATTACAAAAATTGATATTTCAGTAGATGGCGGTACACCTGAGTATGTTGTAATACCCGCTATGTTTTCCACTATGCAAGTCGTATTTTTAATGATACTTACTTTTATCAGCACAGTATGTTTTCTTTTACTCTATTTTAATTTCAATAAAAATGAAAAAAAGACCAAGAAACGGAATCTTATTAGTAATGTTTTAGAAGGTGATGAGAAAAAATTATATGAGATTATACTGGAAAAAAATGAAATATTGCAAAAGGATCTTGTTTATGAGTCTGGCTTCTCAAAAGTAAAAGTAACCAGAATATTAAGAAAATTAGATAATAAAAAATTAATAATTAGGAAACCCTGGGGCAATACCAACAAAATATTGATAAAATAAAATATCTTAAGATCCTAAATGGATTCTCTTAGTATATATCTTCCCCATTTTTTCTAAATTCGAATCCTTCATTTCTCAAATTTCCATTTTAATTTTCCCATTTTAAAAAAAAATTTTCCAATTTCCGATTTAAAATCCATTTCATATCTGATCCACATGAGTCTCAAAACCAATTGGTTGTCATATATCCCCGGTACCTTGGTGCGCACACACACAAATAACGCGACTCATCTCATGATGAAGTTATCGAAAGGAAGAATGCAATTTGATAAAGGAAGAAAAAAGATTCAGAAAAATTTCAAATAATTAAAAAAAGACTGCCTAAGATTTACGCCATTTCCTGATGACAAGAATTGTTGAAAAGACTCCGATAAGTCCAATTAATGCAACATAAGGTACTAGAATGTTGAGTTTGTTCATAGGTGCATAGATGCCACCGACATAATTTGGGTCCGTATCATATCCAATTCCGTTTATCGTTAAGGAATCGACATAGACAATTTGAGGCTCATTGACCGCCCACCATCCAACAGCCATACCAATAGAAACGATTGTACTCCCCGCATAAGTTGTCTTGAAAAATGATAAGGGCTCCCAACCCCCCGGCCAAGATCCAGCACCGCCCGTCACCGGATCATCCGTCCATAATTCATCATGCCACAAGGCTTCTGTAGGATCGAAACCTCCAAATGGAAGTGCGTTATCACTTATCTTCCACTCAATCCATTTATCTAATTCTGCTGACTGTTCAGCCCATTGCTGGCTGATTATATAATGTGTTACTCCGGACACATCTATCGTAATTATGAAATAAGGGGAAAAATATCCGTCTGCGGTAAAGGGAAACGTCACCCCTTCCCTTGCATAGAGAGGCCAAGCATTCATCTCAGCAAGGGGGATTGCCGTTGAGCTACTGGATATTCGATACCAAAACGATAGACTTGTAATTGAACTCAATGGCCAATTAATGGACATGGAAACTTTTCCAGCGCTTGCTCCATTGCCTGTACCGCTGTTAAGTTTAGCTGAGTAAGATCCACGGTAAACTTCTTCTGTTGTCCAACCAGCACTCCCATCCCCTGATGTTGAAAAAGTGAATTCGTTTGCGTTTACTGGTATTAGTGATGTGGCAAAAATAAGCAATATAATTAAAACTGATAAAAATAAAATACGCATTACATTTCACGCCCAAGTTCTAAATTAATTATTATCTAATAAATGATTAAATGATTTCTATATTTATGAATTGTTTGATCAACAATGTACTGTTCATAGAATGTACATTGAACTATCATAGTTCTTTATAATTAATAGCGCGCGCTATAGATTTTTTACTTTAGTATTAACCCTTCCAGTGATTTTATTTTTATTTTAGTGTGTGTGCGCACCAATATATACACACACAAATCCAGATAATTAGCAGTTAAATTTAGTTTACCCTTTGAGTTGATTTCAGATAGGCCCACGTGTGATTTTGGTAAGATCATCCGTAACATCGAACTGCTTGATGGATACATCGACTATAGGGCTGACCACATGCTCTCCATCTCCGAATTTTCCTTGTTTTCTTTGGGTCATGATCGGTCCATCAAGGTAGGCTTTCAATGAAGTCTCATCTTCAAAAAGGTAGATGCCCCCCACTTCACCCTTTACCGGATTCTCTAAATAAATCTTCCAACGGAGACCTGAAATGGCGGCAACATGCTTAGCACCTTCAACAGCCATCCCCCTTAATTTCTCCATCTGTTCCTTAGGGACATCTTTAAAGGATTTTGGAAACCTATAATTGACCTGCAAAATTTTTGGCATGATAACACCTCCTCAATCTTACTGCACCAATATATGGATAATAACGAAATTTAATATATCTCTGAGTGCGCGCGCGTACCAGCAATAACTAATTAGTACAACTATTGTTCAGCATATAAAGGTGAAATATCATAAAGCGTGCGCTCAGACAACGGTAAAGTTTAGTCGTTCCGTTCCGTCAAAAATGTGTGTGTGCGCACCAAGGTACCCTCTCTCTCTAAACTAAAATAACAGAGCTAATGCTAGTATGAAAAGTAAGAAAAATATGAAAAGTATGTATAAATTACATATAATAGATATTGTGCTAGGTTCGGGAACTGTGATTGAAGCTATGGGACGAGCGAGAAAAGCCGTAATAGATATCAATAAGTATTTGCGCGCGCACTAAAAATCCTAGCTAT
>JAOZGV010000165.1 GCA_026015225.1 Candidatus Bathyarchaeota archaeon | reverse complement strand
GACATCTTTCACTAATCCAAGTATTTCCAAATCTTTGTCCTGCCCAAGGAGATTGAGTAGCCTCGTAAGTTCCGCATCTAGGGCAATATCCATAGCCTGGATATGGAGAACTCATTTGTTGTCCACCGCATTTTCTACAACGTTCTTCAATATATGCATAGCTCAATTACAATTCACTAATAAAATGATACTTATAGTTAATATATAACGTTCACGGAAAATGATTTGAGTATTCAAGAAATTAAAAAAAGCACTTAAATTGATTCTAATAATGAGTGGATAATAATTCCTGATTGCTTTCATCTCAGATATTAATTATCTCTTTAATTTCTGTAAAACATAATCCAATATTTCTTCAGCAATATCGACTTTTGAAGCACTTGATGCGCCTTTAAATTCTATGGTAGAATTTATCTCATGTACAAGAATACCTTCCTTGCTTTCCATAGCATCCACTGCAAGTATTCCCCCGCCCACAGCATTTGATGCCCTAATGGCCAAATCTCTTATTTCATCATTGACTCTGCAAGGAGAAACCTTTGCTCCGAGTGCAACATTTGTCCTCCAGCTATTTGAGGAACTGCTTCTATATATCGCAGTCACAACATTCTCATCCATGACTATAATGCGAATATCTCTTGGAGGTCGTCTAACCATTTCTTGAATATAATATATCTTTAAAAGAGAATTATTCATCATCTCTCTATGTTCAAGGACCGTCTCTGCACCGTTTCTATCTCTTATTAATGATATCAATCTGCCCCAACTACCGATTATTGGTTTTGATATGGCAGGATAACCAATCTCGGATAATGCATCTAAAGCTGATTCAGTACTGAAAGCTGCGTAAGTCTTTGGTGTAGGAATATTAGCTTTAGCCAGATGTAAAGTTGTAAGAAGTTTATTTCCGCAAATTAACGAAGTTTGAAATGAATTAACTACAGATAAATTCTTTGCTTCTAAGATCGCTGTTAAATGTAAACCTCTGAAATATCCTACGCACCTCTGAATAACGTAATCCCCAAAATCTTCAAAGCTATTTACATTTGTCAAGTTAATTGGAAATGATTTTGCGTCTATGAGCTTCACATTTATTCTTTTTTCTTTAGCCTTCTCGAGTAATGTCTTTTCTTCCCATCTGACCCTGTCATATAGTATTGATAAAGATCTTTGCAATGCTTTTTATTACTCTCCCCAATCTTCAGCAACAACTTCAGCTTTCTTTAAACTTAGTTCTTTTTTTTCATTAAAACTTATTTCAAACTCTTCTCCGCAATCAGGGCAACTTACTATCTCTCCATCCAGAGCATCATCTGGGATATCAACATCTCCGTCACATTCAGGGCATTTGCAATCTACCATATTGGAAGCCTCATTATTCAAGTTTCTTTAATTTTTTTAGTCATTTATTGAAGTTTCTTTATTAAAAAGAACATTTAATAAATGTTTTGAAGAAACATGGTGTTGCATGCTTAAGAATAGAATTATTTGTAATTTACAGTTCAATGGCATACTCATAATTTAATTGATATATTTTCTTTTATTGTTCTAAGAACCACAGAAGTTTCCGTGCCAATTATTCCATTAATGGAACCTATTTTATCAAGGACTTTTGATAATTCCTCTGTACTCTTTGCTCGAATTTTTAAAATTGTGTAGTATGCTCCCGTAACATCATAAATTTCGCAAACTTCGTTTATTTTAGATAATTTTTGTAAGACCTTTTTATACAGTTTTGGGTCCGCTTTCAGTAACATAATAGCTGTTGTATTTTTCCCAACTAATGATGGATTGAGTATCGCTTTAAACTCTTTGATTACTCCAATCTCCTGTAGCTTTTTAACTCTTAAAAAAACTGTAGCCTCGCTGACTCCTAAATCTTCAGAAATTCCTTTAAAAGATCTCCTGGCATCCTCTTGCAACTTATTTAGGATAAAGCGATCCGTTTTATCTAATTCTGACAAGGGCAACAACTCACATTTATAAAAAAACATATAATTTTATAGTATATTGGAATTTTTATTAATAAATCTCTCGCGTGCGCGAATCTAAAAAAAATATATTATGTGGTACTCAAATGAAACAAAAAATAGTTTTGGCTTATTCTGGTGGTTTGGATACATCGGTAGCTATTAAGTGGATACAAAAGAAATACAATGCAGAAGTTATTTCTGTAATTGTTGATGTTGGACAATCAAAGGATCTTGTTATTGCAGAGGAAAAAGCAAAAAAGTTGGGAGTATTGACCCATTATACAATAGATGCTAAGCAAGAATTTCTAACCGATTATGTTTTTCCTGCAATTAAAGCAAATGCTATGTATGAAGGAAAATATCCGATATCTACAGCACTCTCCAGACCGTTAATAGCTTCAAAATTAGTCGAGATTGCAAAAAAAGAAAGCGCAAACGGTGTTGCTCATGGCTGTACTGGCAAAGGAAACGATCAGGTACGTTTTGATATAACTATTAAATCTTTGGATCCGAATTTAAAGATAATAGCGCCTGTAAGAGAATGGGGCCTATCCAGAGAGGAAGAAATTGAATTTGCTAAAAAAAATGGAATCCCATTGCCGAAAGATTCAAACGTAGCATATAGTGTTGATCAGAACTTGTGGGGCCGTTCTATTGAATGTGGTGTACTTGAGAATCCTATGGAAGAACCTCCTGAAGATGTATATCAATGGACTAAATCACAAAGTGAAGCACCGGATAAAGAGGAATACATCTCGATAAAATTTGAAAATGGCAAGCCCATCGCTATAAATGGAAAAGAATTGAATGGTCTTGAATTAATAGAAAGGATAAGTGCAATTGCAGGAAAACACGGAATAGGTAGGATCGATCACATGGAGAACAGAATAGTAGGAATTAAGTCAAGAGAAGTATACGAATGCCCGGCTGCAAAGCTATTAATAGAAGCACATATGGATCTGGAGAAACTAGTGCTCACGCGTCATGAATTCAGATTTAAACAGCAAGTAGATGTGGAATGGAGTAGTCTAGCATACTCTGGATTATGGATGGATCCCCTTAAGTCTGCTCTTGATGCATTCATTGAAGAAACACAACAAAGGGTAACTGGAGAAGTAAAAATTAAGTTATATAAAGGCAATTGTTACATAGTAGGGAGATATTCGGATTTCTCTCTTTATGATATCGATCTAGCTACTTATGGACCGAAAACAACATTTGATCAATCATGGTCACTTGGTTTCATTGAGATATGGGGATTACCTACAACTGTGGCTAATATTAAGAAGAGAAACCTATTGAAAAATCCCGCTAAATGATAGGAGTAAACTTCATTTTTATTACTTTATTGTTTTTAACGCTCGCATTCTCTTGACAATATTTGGGTGAGTAGAAAAGAATTCCGTAATTCTATCTGTTAAAGTGACTTCCCTTGATAAGATCTCTCTGACAAGTTTCTGATCAGCAATAGAATTTCTGTATCTTGAAAGTTGAATTAGGTCTGATGTTGATCTATCCGGGTCATCAATGAATAGAGATTTAAAACTGCTGAAGTTTTTTGTTTTTTTATTTTTCATTTTAAATTTACTCGTGGAAGAGACTATTTTAGCTAAACCTTCTGAAAGTTTTCTTGATCCGTTATCAACAATGGTTGCACTTTCCCTATCAGCATAATATTCCCTTAATCTACTCAATCCTAAGACAAAAAGCGATAGAATCCAATATATCGCAAGACATCCCATCCCTATAAGGCCTGCAAAAGCGTTATTTCCTTGCCTTTGGCCGCCGGAGGCATATGATGAGAATAAAAATGAATATCCTAAAAATGAGAATATGGCTGGTAATACAGAAGCAAACATCATGATTTGAACATCTTTATGTTTCAAATGACCTAGTTCATGTCCAATAACTGCTTCTATCTCTTCATTTTCAAGTTCTCTCATCAATCCTGAAGTTATCGCAACCCTATTCCTCGTAATTGGCGATCCATAAGCAAATGCATTTGGAATTTGCATATTTGCTAACATTACTTTTGGCATCTTAATATTTGCTCTTTGACTAAGTCTTTCAACCATTTCATAAAGTCTTGGAGAATCAGATCTACTTATTTCCTTTACACGGTAGGTTGCATTGATCATATAGGGCGCAAACAACCATTGTGCAATATTGAAAATTATTACCAATATAATTATTGAGAAAACATCCGTAAAGCCAACGAAAGTTAGAATAATCATAAAAAATAATGTAGACAAACCTATCAGTAATGCTAATGTCCCAATCATAGACAATTGTAATTTAACTAAACTCAACTCGTTCACCCATAATCTTCTGGCTTTTTAATGATATATTTAAATGTAACTGCCAAATAGTTCTGTATTTTTTAGACTATTGTATAAACGAAACATTGATAAAATAGTCTAGGAAGACTTAATAAAAATGAATAGGCGAATGCGGGTGAAGCGATGTCAAAATCATTTTATGTAAAATTTAAAGTATCAAAAGAAATCGCCGACAAGGCCTATCAAGTATTGCAGATTGCTAGAGATAGTGGAAAAATTAAAAAAGGCACTAACGAAACTACTAAAGCAATAGAACGTGGAGTCGCAAAACTTGTTTTAATTGCTGAAGATGTAGATCCACCTCAAGTTGTAGCTCATATACCTATCCTATGCGAGGAAAGAAAAATTCCATATTTGTATGTTCCAAGTAAGTTAGAATTAGGAAAATCTATTGGTCTAGATGTAGGATCGGCTGCTGCTTCGATTATTGATCCAGGTGAAGCAAAAGATACTTTAAAGGAATTAGTTGAAGCCTCTGAAAAATCTAGAAAAAGTGGCGGGTCCTCTGATTGAGTTCAAACAAGCAAAGAGAAGTCCAAGAGGGAGTGCTTACTCCAGCAGAAGTTACCCAAATAGTCGGAAGAACTGGGACAACCGGGGAAGTTCATCAAGTCAGAGTGAGAGTTCTAGAAGGAAGAGATAAAGGTCGAATTTTGATTAGAAATGTTAAAGGGCCTATTAGGTTGGGCGATGTCTTGATGCTGAGAGAAACGGAGCGAGAAGCCAAGAAAATAAGATAAACTGGAGCAAAATGATCTTGCCTAGGACATATAAATGCTCATTTTGTGGCAAAGAATTTCCACCGGCTACTGGATCAGCTTTGTTTAAAAATGATGGAACTATTTTTTATTTTTGTTCGACAAAATGTAGAAAGAACATGGTCGACCTTAAAAGAGATCCTAGGAAATTAAAGTGGACAGAATTCTACGGCAAAGAAGAAAGATAAGAAGGCAAAATAAGGATTGCTAGAAAGAACTTTTATTCTTTTTAAACCTGATTCCATCGCAAGAGGATTGGTAGGAGAAATTTTAAGTAGATTCGAGAAAAAAAGCCTCAAAATAGTTGCCATGAAATTAGTTAGAATGGACAAAAATCAAGCTGGAAAACTTTATTCAATCCACCTTGGAAAAAAATTTTACGATGAGTTAATTACATATGTGACTTCAGGAACAGTCATTGTTATGGTAATAGAAGGAATAAACGCAATAAGATTAATTCGAAAAATAATAGGAGCTACTGACCCCCTCGAAGCAGAGATGGGATCGATTAGAGGTGACTATGGTTCAGACATCACTTACAATTTAATACACGCTTCAGATAGTCTTGAAACAGCTGAAAGAGAAATAAAAATCTTCTTTAATACGGATAATGTAGCATGATATTCTGCTAATTAAAGAAATATCGAAACAAAAGGAATAAAAAATCAAATCATTTTTTATTTCATATTATATGATGTAATATTCTATAATTTGATTTGAGAATAGCAAACTTGAATTTTCAATAAAGGAAGGGAAAAAAATGGCTTTGCGTCAGCCAATTGTCGTGGTCTTAGGCCATACAACGTTTATATGATCAATATTTAGCGTTGGGTCAAGTTGACCATGGCAAGACTAGTTTACTGGATAATATCAGAGGAACATCTGTAGCACTAAGAGAACCTGGCCAGATCACTCAATGGATAGGTGCTAGTCTTGTTCCTGCTGAGGTATTAAATAAAATTTGTAAATCCTATCTTGAACAATTCAATTTTAAAGTTAATATTCCTGGGCTTCTTTTCATTGATACCCCAGGTCATGAGAGCTTCTCCAATCTGAGGAAAAGAGGTGGCTCTGCAGCAGATATTGCAATTCTTGTTGTTGATATAAACAAAGGTATAGAGCCCCAATCAATTGAATCGATTGAAATTTTAAAATTATACAAAACACCTTTTCTTTTAGCAGCAAATAAAATAGATTTAATTTCAGGTTGGCGTCGTAGTAAAGAAGAAGCATTTATTAAAGCATTAGAATCTAATCCTCCTGAGGTACAAAGAGAATTAGAAAATAAACTTTATTCATTAATGGGTTCTTTATCTAGATTCGGATTTAAAACTGAAAGATTTGATAAGATAAAGGACTTCACAAAACATATTGCTATTGTGCCCACCAGTGCTAAAACAACAGAAGGCATCCCAGAATTATTGGCTATACTTGTGGGATTGACTCAATCTTTTATGAAAGAAGATTTAACCACAGTAATAGGTCCTGCAAAAGGAACTGTACTAGAAGTGAAAGAAGAAATTGGACTTGGAACAACAATTAACGTCATTATTTTTGATGGGGTACTAAAAATAAATGATCGAATAGTAATTGGTGGTTCAGAAGGTCCAATAGTTACTGAAGTAAGAGCTATTTTAATTCCAAAACCTTTAGATGAAATTAGGGATCCTAGAGATAAATTCTCAATTGTAAATGAGGTTAACGCAGCAGCTGGGATAAAAATTGCAGCCCCAAACTTAGAACTGGCCGTTGCTGGTTCTCCTTTATATGTTATTGAAGATTTAGACAAAATGGAAGATTACTCAAATCTTGTTAGGGAGGAAATTGAAAA
>JAOZGV010000092.1 GCA_026015225.1 Candidatus Bathyarchaeota archaeon | reverse complement strand
ATTGAAATTCTATAACACTCAATATAAGAATAAAGAGTTTAATCCGTTTTAATGATTTAGATTCCATTTTTTAAAGCATTGTTTTAATCTTATCCAATAAATTGCAATAATTAAATTAACATATGTATTTTTTTCTAGAATTTTCATCCATATTTCTACTAAGCTTTCGAAGCGCGCGCGCTTAGTATGAGTATGAATATCTTATTTGATAATATAGTGAAATTAGAAATTCCAAAAAATATCGGCCAAATGGTTATGGGCAGTACAATAGCATTGCGCATAAAAGGAGCAATACTCAAGAGAAGACAAATCAAAACAAATTAATTATTTTTAATTCGCGTTGTCTTTTTTCTTAAGCAAGCCTCAACAAACCCATAGTATGATGGAGCCGGCTTTCCTGGCCGAGATTTAAATTCACCATGAAATTGAGTTGCCAAATGAAAAAGTTGATTAGGAATTTCTAATATTTCCATTCTCAATCCATCTGAACTTTTCCCAGAAAAAATTATTCCATTTTTCTCTAAGAGATTTATATAATTAGGATTGACTTCATATCGATGTCTGTGCCTTTCAAAGATTTTTTTCTTATTATATAATTTATAAGCCAGAGTTCTTGGAGATAATATTACTTCTTGAGTGCCCAATCTCATACTAGCCCCTTTAGTATTGATTTTTTTTTGTTCAGGCATCAAATCGATGACTGGGTGCCGAACTCGTGGATTATTTTCCGCACTATTTGCTTTATCAAGTCCAATTTGTCTCGAGAATTCTACTACTGCAAGTTGAAATCCTAGACAAATGCCTAGGAATGGAATGTCTTTATTTCTGGCATATTTTATGGCAGCTATCTTTCCTTCGGTCCCTCTTATACCGAATCCTCCAGGAATCAATATTCCATCGAATTTCGAGAGTACTTTTAATTTTGAAATGTTTTTCTCAAAGATTTCAGTTTCAATCCAATCCAAATTAATTTTTGTTTCTAAGGCTGCACCAGAATGCTTTAAAGCTTCATTGACGCTTACATAAGAGTCTGAAAATTCTGCGTATTTACCACAAATAGCAATTTTTATTAAGCGTCTCTGTTCAATAAAGGTCCTAATTATTTGTTTCCAATTTATCCAATTAGGTTCATTAGAATGAATTTTTAATTTTTTACAAATATAATTTCCCAAATTTTGATTGTCCAAAATTAATGGGGATTCATAAATGTTCTCTAAATCAGGTGAGTTGAAAACAGCGCGGTCCTCAACATTACAAAAAAGAGCAATTTTCTTTTTAGGACCTTTTAAGAGAGGTTTCTTACTTCTAGGTATTATTATGTCTGGTTGAATGCCAATTCTCCTTAATTCTTGAACACTATGTTGGGTTGGTTTGGTCTTTTGTTCTCCTACGGCGGTCAAAACTGGGACTAAAGTCACATGAACATTTAAAACGTTTTCTTGACCAATTTCCATTTTCATTTGGCGAGCTGCTTCAAGAAACGGTAAGCTTTCAATGTCCCCTACAGTCCCTCCTATTTCTACTATCAAACATTCAATAGTGTTTTTTGTAGCAATTTTTCTTAATCTGTTTTTAATCTCATCTGTAATGTGTGGAATTATCTGAACGCATCTTCCAAGAAATTTACCCTCTCTTTCTTTTCCAATTACTGATAAATATATTTGACCTGTAGTAATATTGTGTTCTTTTGAAAGATTTGTATCTAGGAAACGTTCATATGTCCCAAGATCCATATCCGTTTCTCCACCATCTTCAGTGACGAAAACCTCTCCATGTGTGTATGGATTCATAGTGCCCGCATCCGCGTTTAGATAAGGATCTATTTTGACTATACTCACTCCAATATCTCTAACCTGTAAAATTTTACCAATTGATGCAGCAGTTATTCCTTTCCCTATGCCAGACATCACTCCTCCTGAAATGAAAATATATTTTTTCATATCAGATTTCTCCATTTATTTTATCCTAATATATATCTCATTACAACAATCAAAATCAATCAATTATTTAGCGTGTTAAAAAAACCATAAAATTCTATTTTATACCATATACATATAGTCAAAAAAAATAATATAAATAAAAATCATTACATATCCTTAAC
>JAOZGV010000082.1 GCA_026015225.1 Candidatus Bathyarchaeota archaeon | reverse complement strand
TCTGCCGCCTTCCCCCAGAATCCTTCAAAATCCTTTTCAGCTTCCTCATATATTTTCTCTGACTTTACATTGGCTGAAGATCTGAATGATTTTGGAGGGTGAAATATTCTACTTTCTTTTAGGAGAGTTTCTATTGCTTTTTTTGCCATTATATCCTCTCATTAAAGTATGTATTTACTAAAAATTTGGACCATTGGAAATAATATTAATTATAAAAGAATGATAGTTTTATTATATTTTCTATAAGATTTCAATGCTTATACAATTCAAGAGACGGATAGATAAAATCCCTTGAGAAATCCTCTCGCCATATACTCAGCAGCTCTTTCACGTACCGCGCTAGGAAAAATTTCCGTTGCCTCTTTCAAAGCTACTTTAATCTCTTGTATTAGTTTTTCTTTGTTAGGTTTGGCATTATGTTCTTTAACGATTTTCTCTAGAGTTTGATGGGATTCAAGACTGTAGTCTAAAATCTGTTTTGTGTCTTTTCCAATTACAACTCCAAAATGCGAAAAGACCAGAGTTTCAAAGTTTATAGAACGAAGTCTTTTAATCGTAGTCTTGTATTTTTGATAGTCGAAGCTGGGGTAAAGGCATGTTGGGTAAACCTTATGTGTCTTTGGATTGAATGAACCAACAATATCGCCACAGTAGAGTATTTTTTTTGATGGTATAAAGTATGAAATGTGGTCTGAAGTGTGACCAGGTGAATATATTACCTCCACTACCTCCTGACCAAGATAAATCTCTTCATTGTCCTGCAAGGTTCGAATCGAAGAGTTTTGTACTGGACTCATACGAGTTGCAAAACTTCCAAAGAGTTCTTTTCCCCCTTCGAAGACCTTTGAGGGTTCGGCCAGATGTTTTGCGGAGAAAGGATGTATTCCTGCTTGCGTATGCGAACTATGAAGTTTATTGAGTAGAGCAGCACTTCCTCCTGCATGATCTATATGTCTGTGTGTTAAAAGAATAAAACGTGTTGAATCGGGATCAATTCCTAGTTTGAGAAGAGAATTTAATATCTCGTTGGAGGAGTTAGGCATCCCAGAATCGAAGATTATATTTCCCATCTTGTTACGGCAGACCAGAACTCCAATCGATCTCTTCATGTTATGGGCCAGAGTATCAACATAAAATAAATCTCTCTCGAACTCTCCAGTCCTGTCAAAAATTTCCACTTATATACCTTCCAATTGATTTCTTATCACTTTCTGTTTCATGATGCTTTTTTTTTATCAATTCTGGAATGTTTGAATGCTTACTATATGCTTATTACATTTCTAATATTTATCTAGCGCGCGCTATTTCGGATCGTGTATTGTTAAGAAATTATATATTTCGACAATCCTAATATCAGGAGATCAATCGCTTTAATTAAAATAGAAGTAATCTTGATAGAGGAATGTACAGATGGGATTGTTTAGTTTATTTGGTCAACAACGTTGGAATAAACATACGTAAGATGCCATAATTTAATGAAGGACAAATCATTAGTTAGCGGTTAAATTTAAAATTCACATCTTTTTAATTTTCAACAAGATCTTTATTAATTAGGTGGATTGGCCTTTTTCCCTCTAATACTCTTATCACATCATTAACCGCCATTAATGACATTGACAGTCGAGTTTCTACAGTTCCAGAACCAATATGTGGCGTCAAAATTACGTTTTGTAATTTTAAAATAGGATCATTTAAAGGAATTGGCTCTTGTTGAAATACATCTAGACCTGCTCCAGCTATTCTTTTATTTCTTAGAGCTTGATGCAACGATTGCTGATCTATGACATCCCCTCTGGCTGTATTAATTAGAAAAGCAGTTTTTTTCATAAATTTGAATTCTTCTTTTCCTATCATTCTTTCAGTTTCCTTTGTCAATGGAACATTTATCGATATGTAGTCAGATTCCTTTAATAGATTCTTGAAAGTTCTAAATTTTATTCCATATTTTTCTTCTATTCTATTCTTTCGAGTTCGACTAAAATAGATGAGCCTCATATTGAAAGCACAAACCCTCTCAGCTACCTTAATTCCTATCCTTCCTAGGCCAATTATCCCTAATGTTTTATTTTTAAGATCAGATCCTAAAGGAAATGGTGCATTCTCGTTCCAGTTTCCTGTCTTGATGTGATCGTTGGCTTGAATAATCTTTCTAGAGAAAGCAAGAATAAAGCCAACAGTAAGATCTGCAACGGCATCTGAAAGGACATTTGGAGTATAGGTTACAAAGATTTTTTTTCTTGTTGAGCTTTTGATATCAACATTATTGTACCCGACTCCAAAACGAGCAATTATCTTAAGACGTGTAGCAGAATTTATTAATTCTCTATCAAAATTGTCAGTTCCAAGTATTACAGCATCAATATCTTTCACTTCTTTTAGAAGCTGTTTTTTAGAAAGGGAGGATTTTATTTTTATTTCAGCAAATAATTTAATCTTTTTTAGAGCTTCTGGTGCCATCATACAAGTTATCAAAACTTTTGGCTTCATCATACCATCTTCTATTAATTATTACCATTTTAGCATTCTTGAAATTAGATTTTTTCTATTTAACAAAAATTCGAAGGTAATAAAGTGAGTCGATCATTAGGATCGCGTGCTATTTTTATTCTTTATATAAGTAGATATTTTTAGAGGATTAAGATTGATTCCACCTCAATGGATTGAATTCGGAATTATTGGTAGTGTTCGTATAAGTACATTGTTGACAGCTTTTGGGATTTTTATCTATGTTTTTCTCCGTACTAAAAAATTATTTATAGCAGCAATCGCCGTTATGGCTTGGATCTCTTTATTTGAGATTATTTTTGTAATTACGGATTCTATTATGCATAGTGTACCATGGAGGGGTACCTTCTGGATCGTTGCAGCACTTGCAGCTTATCCAATCTTAGCTTATGTGCAAGGCATCCGGCCCAACTATATATTAATATTGATATTTTTATCAATTTGGTGTCTTTGGATATTCATGGGATTTGACTATAATAGTTATAATGAACCAATTTTTATATCGATGAATGAGTTTATGAATGTAATATCTAAAACAACTCTCGCTATTGCTTATGCACTCTCAAAATATATTACACACTAATTCACTTTAATCCGAGATTGAATAGCGCGCGCGCTTATTTTGGGTGTAAATTTGAAACATATATATGGAAATATATTTTATAACAATGTTATGAATATTCATTTTATGTGAATTATCTACAACGATCTATGAATATGGTTGTTATTTGCTTTGATATTCATTAATAAATGATATTGATGGTAAGG
>JAOZGV010000076.1 GCA_026015225.1 Candidatus Bathyarchaeota archaeon | reverse complement strand
GGCACTGAACAAGACCTATTTGTGATATGATGAGTATAGTAAGGAATAAAACTACAAATATTTTCTTCGCATCGATATTTAGAATCATGATTTTTAATTCATTATATCTCATTTCGAATCATTCATAAATAATTGATGGATAGTGTTCATAATAGATGATGATAGCGCGTGCGCTACTAGCTGTTACTATTAATTGTTACTAACACTATCTAGTTCTTTAGATATATAAATCCTATTTTTTTAGGTATTGGTAACTCTTAGGACTATGCAATTAGGCGGTAACTATCTGGTCACGGATGATTTAATTTGATTTAGATATTTCTTCAAGTCTTTTTTTCAATTCATCCGTCTTGTTCGTAACAGTCTCATATATTTCATCTAAGCCAACTGGTTGGAAGTTAAGGCAGTCATCTAATTCTTCTTGTTTCCAAGGCGTGTAATTCGGAATATTATTAATAATTTTTATCGTTAGGAGTTTTTTTATGTTTATCAGCCAGATAATAACCAAAATCCTTTACGATTCTTTGTATTTCGCGCGCGCTAAAGGAAACACGCGCGGCTAATTTGGATACAAACCGTTCACTATAAGATAATCAAATTTAAATTCTCCTTAAGACTATGTCTCATTGATTTATAATGTTATCAAATTCTATTTTAAGGGCTATTCAAGATAGACGGAGCATATATAAATTTAAATCGAAAGAAATAGAGCATGAGAAGATTGATGCGATTATAGAGGCTGCTAGATGGGCTCCATCATGGATCAACACACAACCATGGCACATCATCCTTATAAAAAATGAGGAAACAAAACACCAACTTAGTAAAGTTGTAGGTACATTGGTTGGAATTAAGGCCGCGCATTATACTAGAATAGCAATTGAAGAAGCCCCAATCATTTTCATTATAACAGTCGATACAAAGAAGGATCCATATCATTGTATAGAAGATGGAGTTGCAGCCACTCAAAATATGGCTTTAGCATCACATAGTCTGGGGCTTGCATCTTATTGGATTGGAGTATTTGACATTTCAGGTGAAACTGGTTCTATTGAAGAACAAATTAAAAAATTACTTAATATACCTGGTGAGCATCGCGTAATTTCTATTCTGCCAGTAGGGATAGCTGATATGAAATCTGTAAAAAAAGACAGAAAAGAAACATCAGAATTTATCTATTATGAAAAATTCGGAAAAAAATAATGAAGTTGGTATAAAATACAATATTAGCGCGCGCGCTGTATTTTTGAATTTTTGTTCTCTAAAGATAGGGGTTATAAAAAATAATTAACACCATCGACAAGTATTGATTAGAAATTGTAAGAATGCACTAATGTTCTAGTCACAAATATTATGGAAAATATTTTCAATAATGTTTTTTACATATCATTAACTATAGCTATGTTAAGGAATTTTAATAGGCGATTTCATGAAAAGTAAAGTTATTTTGGGAATTGCACTCGTTATTATTGGCTTGATGGGAATGGCGGTCTTAATACCATTGTTTTCGATGAGTGGCTACAGAGATGGGTACTGGCCTATGGGAGGTCCAGGAATGATGGGTGATAGAGGTGCACCTCAATATTCAAATGGTTTATCGATAACAATGGATCAAGCGAAATATATTGCTGAACAGTATCCGAGTTCATTGAATAATCCAGATCTCGCCGTTAAAGAGATCATGGAATTTGATTATAACTTCTACGTTATTTTCTATGAGAAGAGCACTGGGATTGGAGCTTTCGAAATGCTGATCTGGAAGAAGGACCCCGGTGGTATGATGGGACGTGGAGGAATGATGGGGGGTAGTGTAATTATGGGTCAGATTGTTCCTGAGCCCGGTCCTAATATGATGTGGAATACCAAATATGGTGGTATGATGTGTCATATGAGTGGAGACATGATGGGAGGTGGCATGATGGGGGGTCAATATGAAGGCATCCCAACAGCTGATATGCCTATTGGTGAGGATGAGGGCAGGAGGATAGGTCAGCAATATCTGGACGAATATTTATCTGGGGCAACGATTGAAGAGTCCACAACATTTTACGGGTACTATACATTTGACTTTGGGAAGGATGGCGAGATTTATGGGATGTTCAGCGTCAATGGTTATAATGGTCAAATTTGGTATCATGGATGGCATGGACCCTTTATCGGTATGGAAGAATATGAGGATGACCATCATGATTAGGAGGTTGATAAAATGACAGAAAGAGAAAGTGAAAAGATTGTCTTGATTTTGGTGTTAGCGGTTGTAATAATTATAGTGGTCGGGGCATTCTCTATGATGACCATGATGGGTGGATACGGTTGGGGCGGTATGATGGGAGGAGGAATGATGGGCCCAGGAATGATGGGTTGGGGAGGCATGGGCTTTGCCTGGATATGGATTGCAATATTTTTAATAGTCCTGATCGTTGGAGCTTACTTAGTAATAACAAGTTTTAAACGGGAAAAAATGGCCCCCTCTATGCAAGCTAAACCTATTGAAATACTTAAGGAACGCTATGCGAAAGGTGAGATAACTGCGGAAGAGTTCAAGAAGATGAAAAAAGAGCTAAAAGACTGATTGTCCAACTCATCAAGCGAATATTAGCACTACTAATTTGTATTGGGTGATGAAAGATAGGATTTCTATATTCTGGAGGATATAGAAATAGGAAAAATAAAATTCTTGCCATTACTATCGCAGTAATAATTATCGTGGTAACTCTAATTCTAATGGGGACTTTGGTTTTTATACAGCTCGACACCCCCCCAACTTCACACGGTTTCGCTAATCCTCATCTGTTAGTAGAGGGAGAATGGATCTCAGGCCACATAAATGACGCAAATGTCAGAATAATGGACATTAGAAGCAAAGACGAATATACTCAAAGCCATATCGAGAACGCAGTCTGGTTAGAATTTGAAAGTTTAAGAGTAGCTGTGAATGGAGTGAGAGGAATGGTTGCCCCAAAATATGTAATTGAATCATTTTTAGGAGATTTAGGATTAACATCTGGTGTCACAGTCGTAATATATGATAAAGGAGATAGTTTAGATGCAGCTAGGGTCTTTTGGACCTTGGAATATTACGGGCATGAAGATGTTAGAATCTTAAACGGGGGCTGGAGTAAATGGGTTGCTGATGGCAACCCGGTGACAGAGGAGATCCCTACTTTCGAGAAGACAATATACAATACAACACTCAGACCTGAACTACTGGCAACAGCAGAATATATTCTCCAGAACTTAGAGAACCCAGATGTAATTGTTTTGGATGTGAGAACGTCAGAGGAATTTAATGGAATTGATGTTAGAGCCAAGAGAGGGGGACACATCCCAGGCTCAGTGAATGTGGAGTGGACAAAAACCCTCAATCCGGATAGAACTTTCAAACCCTCAGATGAATTGGTTAGAATGTATCGAGAAGTGGGAGTTACAGGAGATAAGGAGGTTGTTACATCGTGCCAGACCGGTCATAGAGCATCCCACGGATATTTCACGATGCGACTGTTAGGTTACACCACTAGAATGTATGATGGTTCATGGGAAGAGTGGGGCAATAGAGATGATCTACCTAAAGAATAGGTAGTAAAGATGTGATTCGATGACTAACTTGAAAAAAGTGCTTAATGTATCTTTTGAAGAGGTTGTCGAGAGAGTTCAGAATGCTTTAAAAGAGCAAGGCTTCGACATTCTAACAGAGATCGATGTCAAAGAAACGTTGAAGAAAAAACTTAACGTAAATTACCCAAAGTATAAAATCCTTGGGGCATGCAGCCCGTCGCTAGTAAAGAAAGCCCTAGATACTGATAAGGAAGTTGGAACAATGTTGTCCTGCAACGTAATAGTTTATGAGATTACCCAAGGTGTGCAGATCTCCATCCAGAGACCTATTGAAATGATAAAGATCTTAGAGAACGAAAAGCCTAATGAAGTAGCAGAAAAGGCAGAAGTAAAATTGCAGAAGGTTATTGAAAACCTTTAGATTTAAACCAACTTATTGAAATTATCAATAACTGAGTTAAAAAGGGAAAGAAAGATAACAAAAAATGAAATACAAGGACACGCTTTATATATAAAAAAATTATTTGAAAAAAGAGGAATAGAAATGGCAAAAGACCCTGTTTGTGGAATGTATGTGGATGAATCAGAATCCGACCTTAAGATTGATTATAATGAAAAGACATATTATTTCTGTAATGTTGCTTGCAAACAGAGCTTTGAAAAAAATCCAAAAGATTACATCGAATAGACAAGCAAAATTAATTGACGTACACTATCAAATTGTTTCTAAATGGATTCTATTAAAACAGAATACAAATTGCAAGATTTAATCATGAGTATAAGAGGTAAATATTATCTATATCATGCCATTCTGTACGAGCACGTTTATCAAAGCATTCTCGACAAAATATTGGTTTTCCCTCCAATGGTTCAATGGCTACTTCGGATTGTGTTCCACAATCTGAGCATGCTATTCTAAAAGTGATTTTTGGAATGCTGTTGAACTTAAATTTATCATTTTTCAAATTCTAATACGCCTTTTTGTTTTGTTATAGACAGGAATATCCTTGAGATAGAATGTATATCCATAATATAATGCCTAACCAAATTAGGAATGGATTCTAATAAATCTTACTAAATAATGAAATTTATAGTTGAAATATCGTGGTGCGTGTTTTTGATATAAATTACACATTGATCTAAATGTGATAAACAAGATCTAAGGTGTTAAAATATAAATTCCCCCCATCTCCCATATTGCACCGAGTGCTAGTAGAATAATAACTAATATGTAAATTCTACCCGCATCCTTCCACGCTTCTTTAAAAGCAACCCATCTACTATCTGTTTGATATCTGCTGGGAAAGATCGTAGAAAGACTGATATTTATTCCTGCAGTTGCTGAGAAAACATATGCACCCAATTCAAGTATTAATGTGCCAAGTGCAAGAATTCCCCATCCAAAACCGTTAACTTCAGATATCATAGATGCAGCAAGTGTAAAGACCATACCAATTATAAATCCTCTAAAACCAGTCACCAATATTGTTATCAAGGCGCCTAAAAAAGGAATTACACCTGGTAAAGTTGTAGATGCAAATGCGCCGCTCACAAGGTTAATTGAAAATGTATATGCAATGGCAAAAGCTAAATTTCCCTTTTCAAGGGCGCTGATTATTGGAATAAAAACTGGATTATTGGAAATACCATCAACTATCGGTTCAACAAATTCCATGATAGCTGGCGTTTCAATTTGAATTACGATATAACCCGCTATATATGATACTAAATAAATGATTGTAACTAAATAGAGCATTGTTTTTAATTTTTTAGCCGTTTCTAAGGAATTAATGAAGCTCTCTCTAATCCTAAACATAAATGATTCCGCACTCTTTTTAATTGCATAATTTAAATTTTTATTTATAAAATATATCGTTTTGATTATTATTTTAATGAAATAAAAAATCCATGCTCTTTAACACCCACTAGACTTGGACCTTAATTTTAAAGGAGCGTATTAGTTCTAAGATATAGAAAAATTTAAAGAAAATTCTAGAAAGTTTGAATAAAAAATAAAATGAATCTAAAATACAGAATATCATAAAATTTTGGAGATCGAGCATGAATATTCGAAAAAATTATGCGATCACCATAATAATTATTTTAGCGTCATTTGCAATATCTGTGTATCTTTATCCCCAAATGCCGGAAAAATTGGCATCACATTGGGACTCACAAGGCCAAGTAGATGGATATATGTCAAAATTCTGGGGATTATTTTTATTACCATTTGTAATGATCGGAATATTATTACTTTTTATCGCAATCCCTAAGATCGATCCATTAAAATCGAATATTTTGAAATTCCGACATTACTATCAACGATTTTTAATTTTATTCATGGTTTTTTTATTTTACACTCATTTTTTAACGATTCTTTGGAATATTGGACTAAGATTTGACATGATACAGCTTTTTTTGCCAGCTATTAGCATTCTCGTTTATTATTCCGGAATTTTAATAGAAAATTCCAAATTGAATTGGTTTGTTGGAATTAGAACTCCATGGACCCTGAGCAATGAAAAAGTATGGAATAAAACTCATAAAATTGGTGGAAAATTGTTTAAAGCAGCTGGAATAATCATATTACTCGGAATTTTGGTTAGAGATTATGCAATATTTTTTATCATCATTCCAATAATTACAATCACGATTTACACAATAGTTTATTCCTATATTGAATATCAAAAGGAAACAAAATTCTAATTTGAATAAGATAATTTTGCAATGACAGTGTAGCGTGCATAAGTTCTTTTTAAATTTGACTTTCTATGTAAAGAGGATTATTAAAGTTCCATAAAGTTGATTCTAGAGTTCTTTGAATAGAAGGATCTAAAGACGAGATCTTTCTAAGCATCTTTTGAGAAGTTTCGCTGTCTTTACTAGATCTCTCATAAAGAATATTTAAAAGACTAGTGAGCGTTTCGCGAGGATATTTGCGTGTTAGGACGCCAATCGAATTCTCGACGAATCCCTCGATAGTTTTCTCTTTGCTCTTCGTCGGATGGTACCTTTTTCTAATCCCTCCTCTACAGGGCTCTTTGGCAACTTCGAGCATGTCCATCTTACACAATTCGTCTAGAAATATCAAAATCGCTGCTTTTGAAAGACTTCTTTTTTTATATTCTTTGCGCATATAACTATGTACTTCTCTAGCTGTCACGCCTTCACTCTTTTTGTTCCATACAAATTCTAGGATTCTAAAATGATGATTCTTCAACAACGATAATAACTCCAATTAATTTTAATGTTAGTGAAAATTTAAGCTTACGCATTAATTATTATATATGTAAATTTATTTACATATAAATGCATTTCTTTTCCAAAAAAAGACTATGTTAACTAAAAAAATAAAAAAAGAATTAAGGAAAATCCTCAATACTTTGAAGGAGTCTTTGAAATACCTAACATCTCTCTTGCTTGTTCTGGTGTTGCAATAGGACGATTAAGTTCCTTAGCAATTCTGACAGCTCTTTCTACCAATTCTGCATTGCTCTTAGCCTTGGCACCTCTAGCATAGTATACGTTGTCTTCCATACCAACTCTTACATGCATTCCCATAATCATGGCAAAAGTTGTGAGAGGTACTTGATGCACG
>JAOZGV010000072.1 GCA_026015225.1 Candidatus Bathyarchaeota archaeon | reverse complement strand
TTTTCATTTCCAATAACACTTATTATAAATGAGATAAAAAAAGCGATTATTGAAGGTTCGATCGAAATATGGCTTACAGGGCAGGATACTGGTGCTTATGGTAGAGATATTGGAATAAAACTTACAGATCTATTGAACAAAATTATTAAAATTGATAAAAATTTCAAGATAAGAGTGGGGATGATGAATCCCAACCATATGAATGATATGATTGATGAATTGCCTTCAATATATACAAATAAGAAGATATATGACTTTTTACATCTACCTATTCAATCTGGTTCAGATTATGTTCTGAAGTCAATGGGTAGATCATATTCTACAAATGAAGTAAAATCAATTATCGGAAAATTCAAAAATCTCTTGCCCAATATCGTTATTTCAACAGACATAATAGTTGGTTTTCCAACAGAATCAGAAGATGATTTTAATAATTCAATTAAATTTGTTAAAGATGTGAAACCAGATATTGTAAACATATCAAAGTTTGCGCCAAGACCAAAAACTCTCGCTTCCAAACTTGTACAAATACCTTCGACAATAATCAAAGATAGATCAAAGCAGCTTTCAATTATCTGTTCAGAAATAACTGAGAAGAGAAATAAACAATATATTGATAAAAAAGTAGAAATAATAATTACAAAAGAAATAAAACCAGATCTTTACGAAGGACGCATTCAAAATTATAAAAAGGTACTTGTTAATAGTAAATTAAATTTATTAGGTAAAAAAATCTATGGAAAGATAATTAACTCGACTCAGCGTTATCTTGAGGGAGAAGTAGTTCGTTCTATCAACTCGAGTCAAAAATAATTAGTATTATAGTTTCTTTGTAATTGAATAAATTCTACTCTTGATCCTTTTTCTCAAACTCGAACAATTACCTGAAAATGTTATGCGACCCATCCTAAAAGCATCAATAATATCATCAATTGAATCAGATTCAGCTTCAACAATTGTATAGGAGTCTCCTACTGTATCAGGGATATGCGAGTCGCTACCGCCAGTCATTGGTATTGAAAGCTTTACAGCCATTCTCTTTGATAATGATGTCGAAATATTGCAAAACATGACTCTTGCGTTTAATACCTCAATCCCATCAGGCCTAATATCAAGTTTTTTTAAATTACAATTCTGTGGAAAGTTATAAGGGTGAGCAATTATCGCAATTCCTCCTTGAGAATGGACTTCATTTATAGTTCTTCCCATGGACATACCACTATTAATATTCTTTTTAATGTTCAGTGCGATTAAATGTCCATTTATCGTTGAAATCTCAGCGCCTTGCAAGACTATCTTTTCTTTTATATCATATTTGGTTATTTTATCATGATCTGTTATTGCCAATCCATCTAAACCTTTCTTATCTAGAATTTCTGGAATAGTTTCTAAATTAATACAAGAATCGCTGGAATTTGTCGTATGCACATGAATGTCTAACTTAAATTGAGTGTAATCACGCATTGAAATTTAACAACCTGATTAAGGAATTATCTTTCTTTTTATTCTAATCTCGGAAGAATTAACTTTATGAAATATGGGTTTAATTTTACCAAATTTATGGTTTGGTTCTACTATATACTCTCCAATTTTTTTCCATTGCTGTTCTATTGCTTTTTTTGGGAGGTTAAGCTGCATCCAAATTTTTTCAGCTATAGATGGTAAAAAAGGTTGTATTAAAATCGATAATGTATGGACGAGTTGGGTAGTAAGAAATAGAGTTGTAGACGCATCTTCTTTATTGTCTTTTATTCTATGCCAAGGTTCTTTTTCACTGAGATATTGGTTTCCTTCTCTAGCTAATTCAATAATTGTATTTAATGCATCACGAATTTTTACTTTATCTAAAAGTTCTCCTACAATCCTTGACGAATTCTTAATTTTATTTTGAAATTCTCTATCTCTTGCACTCAATTTTGAGGGGGATGGAACACATCCATTAAAGTATAAATGTATGAAAGACAAGCTTCTATGAATAAAGTTGCCTATGGCATCATTTAGATCATTGTTAATTCTTCTCTCGAACTCCTCCCATGTAAAATTCGCATCCTTTGTTTCAGGTCGAATTAATGTCAAAACGAATCTCCAATATTCTGGTCCTGCAATTTCTAAAGCCTCATCCATCCAAACACCAATCCTTCTGCTTTTTGAAAATTTACCATGTCCTTCATACAGAATGAATTCGGTTGAAGAGACCTGCCAAGGCAATACATATTTCTCTTTGCTAGCCAATAGAAGCGCTGGCAAAATTATTGTGTGGAATGGTATATTGTCTTTACCAATAAAATATATACTCTTAGTTTCTTTATCAAACCAGAATTTTTGCCATAAATTTGGTTTGGCCTGATTCTTACTCCATTCTATAGTTGCAGAAATATAGCCTAATAGTGCCTCAAGCCAAACATAAATCGTCTTTTTTTCTGAGGCTGGGAAAGGAGAAGGTATTCCCCATTTGTTATCTCTAGTAACTGATCTTGGTTGTAAACCTTCCTCTAACCATTTATAAGAAAAATTCTTAGCATTATCAGGAAGTTGTTTATTAGAATTGAGAAAAGATTTAACATCCTCACTAAGTTTAGGAAGATCAAAAAACCAATGAATGGTTTTTTTAATAACTGGCGAAGATTTGCAAAAAACACATTTAGGATTACCAATCTCTGTTGGATCCAAAATTCTTCCACATTCCTCGCATTGATCCCCTCTTGCCTTATCTGAACCACAATTTGGACAAGTGCCTTCTATAAATCTATCAGGAAGATATCGGTCACAATCATTACAGTAGGGTAACTCAACCTCCTTGCTAAAGATGTATCCATTTTCTTGGATTTTTTTATAAAATTCTTGAACAAAATCTATGTGGGTTTGGTTCTCAGTCCGCGTGTAATTATCAAAGTCAATACGATATTTCTTTAGTAATGACAAAATTGAATGATGATACTTATCAGTTAATTTTTTAGGAGATATTTGTGATTTGATCGCCTCAATTTCTATTGGTGTTCCATGCTCATCTGAACCTGTAATTGAGACTACTTCCTCACCCTTCAAACGTAGATACCTTGCATATATGTCAGCTGAGAGTAAATGTATAAACGTCCCCAGATGAGGAACTGTATTTACATAAGGCCATGCTGAGCATACTATCCATTTACTCAATTTTATGATCCTCGAGATTTTCGTTTATTCGAAATAATTAATTCTTTTAAAATTGTTTTTGTAGTAAATTAATGTTTTTTGAAACGGTCTAGGATGAAAATCCAAACATCTACCTCCAATTTAGATATGGCTTTATAAAATTTCTAATTAATTAACCATTAATTATATAGGTGTACTAAATTTGGAAAAGCATTCTATCGTAATGCAGGTTAGGGATAATGTTGCTACAGCTTTGTGCAATATCCCACAAGGCACTAATATAAATATAGACTTAGGTATGGCCAAGAAAAAAATTGAAATCATCGAAATGATTCCTTTTGGGCATAAATTTGCAATTAAGAATATAATGAAAGGCGAAAACA
>JAOZGV010000057.1 GCA_026015225.1 Candidatus Bathyarchaeota archaeon | reverse complement strand
CAAAAAAAGGTAAATTATTATACATTGAATTCTTTTTGATGACAAATACAAGATAATAAAATATACATAGTTTTTTCAATTAGAATTCAAGAATAATGGAGAAAAATGGGGAAAAGCGATAGTTAATATATTTTACTACCTGAAACATCTATTTTCGCATGATAGATTTCCATTTGTCAGAATCGATGAAAATTTTATGATTATAAAAAATGATTGTAATGAAAAACCTGAGGAACCAATAATTCACTCTCTAAAATACATAATTAAATTACAACAGGAGCCTTTGAAATTTGGTAGAGGTTTTTGAAGAAATAAGCCCTGCAGATTTTTTCTATAGAAACAGAGATATTGCTGGTTTTACAAATCCATCTAGAGCAATATATTCAACTATTAGGGAACTTGTTGAGAATTCACTGGATGCATGTGAAATCCATAAAATCCTTCCGGATGTATACATAAGACTCTTAAAAGAGTCCGATTCTTCAGGAGAACCTAATAAATACAGAATTAGGGTAGAGGATAACGGTTCTGGTTTACCATCTGATATAGTTCCTTTGGCCTTTGGGCAGGTATTATTTGGCTCAAAATATAAATTGAGGCAAACCAGAGGAACCTTTGGCCTAGGTGGAAAAATGGCCGTGTTATATGGACAAATTACAACACATTCTGAAACTAAAATAATATCAAGTAACGGCAAATCAAAAATATTCGAGTTTCACCTAATGATGGATATAAAGAATAATAAACCTGAAATTCTAAAAAAAGAAACTTATCATAATAACTCTAAATGGCATGGAACAATAATTGAATTTCTTACCGAGGCCGATTACACACGAGCAAAAGCTAAAATCTTAGAATATCTAAAACAAACAGCAATAGTTGCCCCTTATGCTAACATAACATTCGTAGATCCTAAAGGTAGATTCTACAAATTTGATAGATTTACAACTACGATGCCAAGGCCGTCAATTGAGACTACTCCACATCCTCACGGAGTAGATGTTGAAACTATTAAAAGATTAGTCGGCATTACAAAAGTTAAAAATATGAAAGATTTCATGAGAGAGCATTTTCAAAGAGTTGGCGAGACTACCGCAATTAAATTTTTGGATTTTTCTAAGGTTGATCAAAAGAGGAATCCGCTGGATATTACGCCCGAAGAAATTGTTTTGCTTGTTAATGGAATGAAGAATTACAATGCGTTTCTACCACCCGATGCAAGCTGTCTTTCCCCTCTTGGGGAGGAATCACTAAAGACGGGCATACAAAAAGAGTTCAATCCTGAATTTATTGCGGTTCATCAAAGAAAACCTTCAGCATATTCCGGATTCCCATTCATAATTGAGGCGGGAGTCGCATATGGCGGGAATATTCCAAGAACCGGAAATATTCTCCTTTACAGATTTGCAAATAAGATACCTCTTTTATTTGATGAAGCTAGCGATGTTTCTTGGAAGGTTATACACAATATGGTAAACTGGCGGCACTATAAAATTAGCGCTGATGATCCATTAGCCGTATTCACTCATATATGTAGCCTGAAGATTCCTTACAAAACAGTAGGAAAAGAATTTATAGCTGACAGACCAGAAGTCGAGCGTGAAATCTTAAATGCAATAAGAGAGGTTGCAAGGCACCTATCTATCTATTTATCCAGAAAGAATTTCATTGAAAAGGAAAGGAAAAGACTAGATATATTTTCAAAATATTTACCCAAGATGGCTTCTTTTTCAACAAAGTTGGCAAAAAAAGAGAAAGAGCCAGATATTATGCCGCTTTTAAGGGGTCTAAAGAAATATGAGGAACAAAAAGAGTGAAAGTTCAATTAAAAAGAAAAAAGAGATAATAATTCAAACATTACAAAATTTTGGTCTTCAGATATATGACCAACTATGGAATTGTGAATTTCCATGGACTAAAATGCCAAGCAGATCCATCAATAATATTTTTTACGACTCAAATTTAAGGCAATATATTTTAGGAGATAAAGCTGTAAAGAGAAGTGCCACTAACATAAGGCATATACGACCTTTAACTCAAATGATTTGGACCGCATTATTCGCTAATGAATTGAGTACACAAAAGAAAACCAGCACTCTCAGAGATGTTTTTTATTCAGCTCAAGCTTATGAGATGAGTTTTAAGGATCAGCAGGAAAGCGATAATATAATAACCGACTTAGAGACTGTCATTGGACACTCAAGAGAAGATTTCAATGTCTTCCCTGAGGAAAGAAGTGCAATATTCGGGGATCTAACTATAGAATATACATTACCTGGATACGAGGGAAGAAGATTAAATTTAACCTCACATCCCGATGGTATGATGATAGGTCCAGCATTAACAAATGCTGAATTCGCAGATTGTAAAGCAGATAAAGTAATTGCAATCGAAAAAGGCGGCCTATTTACACGATTTGTTGAAGAGAGAGTGCATGATAAATTCAAAGCAATTTTAGTTCATACTGCAGGTCAAGCTCCAAGGGCTACTAGGGACATACTCCGTAGATTAAATCAAGAATTAGAATTGCCAGTCTATATATTTACAGATGGAGATCCTTGGGGAATGCATATTGCAATGGTAATCATATCGGGCTCTGCAAATGCAGCACATCTACGAGATTTAAATACACCAGATGCAAAATGGTCAGGTGTATGGGCATCAGATATTGTTGAATATAAACTACCGAGTGATAAGCTGACTGAACTCGATATCAAAAGACTTCATGAATTGAGAAAAGATCCTAGATATCGAGGAAAACTTTGGAAAAAAGAAATAAAAACCTTTCTAAATATTAAGAAGAAAGCTGAACAAGAGGCTTTCAGTCGCTATGGTTTGACATATATTGTTGATGAGTATTTACCAACTAAATTAGAAGCTATGGAAGAGTAATCTAGAATAACATAAATCGGAGTACCTTGATAAAACAATAATATAAATGAATAATTTCTCACAAGGCAAATATTGGATATTTCAAGATGAACAAAAAAATGAAGAATGAAATCATTGGGCATGGCACTTGGTTAGATAAAATTGCTTATGAATTACTCAATAGAGAGAGAAGGATTGGCCGAAGAAGTGAAATAATAAAGACAGAGAGTGGGCTTGGAGCTTCAGGATTGCCACATGTAGGAAGCTTCAGTGATTGCGCCAGATCTTATGGAATAAAGTTAGCTCTTGAAGAATTTGGAGCAAAATCAGAATATATAGCTTTTTCAGATGATAAAGATGGTCTTCGCAAGGTTCCAGAGGGAATGCCCAAATCTTTAAAAAAATTTTTAGGATTCCCAGTTACATCAATCCCAGATCCCTTTAAATGTCATACTAGTTTTGGCAATCATGTAAGTTCTCTGTTAATCGATGCCATGGACAAAAGTGGGATTGAATATACTTTTTACTCTGCTACTGAGGCTTATCGTAAAGGACTATTTAATAATCAGATCGAATCGATCCTACTCAACTCTGAAAAAATCGGAAAGATTATTCATGATGAATTAGGTCAAGAAAAATATGTTGAAATGCTTCCATATTTTCCGGTCTGTGAAAATTGCGGTCGTATTTACACTACTACTACACAGAAGTTTTTCTTAGATGAGAAGAAAATATCATATGTCTGTGATGGAATGAAGTTACATGATCAACGGATAGAGGGATGCAAACATAAAGGAGAAGTTAATATAACAAAAGGTGAGGGCAAACTCAGTTGGAAAGTTGAATTTGCAGCAAGATGGGATGCATTAGAGATCAATTTTGAAGCTTATGGAAAGGATATAGCAGACTCTGTTAGAGTCAATGACAGAATTTGCAAAGAAATTCTGAATTATGAGCCCCCCATGCATGTTAAGTATGAGATGTTTCTAGATAGAGGAGGAAAGAAGATCTCTAAATCCAAAGGCAATGTATTCACTCCTCAAGCATGGTTAAAATATGGATCGCCTCAATCCCTTTTATTGCTAATGTTTAAAAGAATTACCGGAACAAGAACTATCTCTCCCTCAGAGATCCCAAAGTATATGGATGAGATCGATGAACTTGAACAAGTATTCTTT
>JAOZGV010000044.1 GCA_026015225.1 Candidatus Bathyarchaeota archaeon | reverse complement strand
GAGATTGGGTGGAGAAGGCGATATAACTGAGAATGGCTTACCAAGGGGCGATCTTTACGCTACTTTATACATTAAACCACATGAGATATTCCAAAGAAGAGGAGATGATATACTTTGCGAAGTTCAGATCTCTATATCTCAAGCAGCACTAGGAACAAAGATTAAAGTTCCTACCCTAGAGGGGAATTCAACTTTGAAGATACCCTCAGGAACCCAACCTGGTAAATTTTTCAAATTAGAGGGAAAGGGAATGCCGCGGCTTGATAGACGAGGACGCGGTGATGAGATTGTAATCATCTCAGTGTTCACTCCAACAAAACTTACCACAAAACAAAGGCATCTCTTGCAGGAATTTGAAAAAGAATCTCTACATAAGAAACGGTCAAAGATTTAGCTTCAGCTAACTTAATTCAGATATAGAAGGTCTTTCTCCGAGTGTTACTTCAATATTTCTAATAGCCCCATTTCTGATTATTTGCATGACTATCTTATCGCTTGGGCTTGTATTGTATTCTAAATAAATTAACATATCTTCCATTCTGCTAACATTGATATCATCGATTCCAATCACTACGTCTCCCCCAATTTTAATTTCTCTACCGTCTTCGATCGTAATAGTTTTATTTCCTCCCTGGAGTCCAGCCCTTTCAGCAGGACTATTTTCTATCACATCGATTATTAGAAAACCGCGTTTTATATCTAGACTCATAATTTCCGCCAAATCAACAGAGAGATCCATTCCTAATATGCCCAGCCATGGATGTTTATATTCGCCAGTAGTGATCACAGAAGGAATAACTTTTCTTACTAGATTTGAGGGAATTGCAAAGCCTATGCCAGAAAAAGTTCCTGTTTCTGATTGAATTGCGGTGTTTACTCCAATTACTTCCCCCCTCGTATTTAGGAGCGGACCCCCGCTATTACCTGGATTTATTGCAGCATCAACCTGTATTACTCCTACGATCCTGAATCCGCCTGCTGCTAGAAGAGTTCTATCGAATTGGCTTATTATGCCTTCACTCATCGATCCACTTAGTCCAAATGGATTGCCCACGGCATATACTCTTTCTCCAACACATGATTCTGATGAGTTACCAATAATTATCGGATATAGCTTCTCTGATGGCAGATCTACTTTTAAAACAGCAAGATCGCTGTAAACGTCTGCGCCGATTAATTCAGCCCTATAAAAACTTCCGTCTAAGAATGTAACTTCTAAGAGATCTGCTCCATCGATTACATGATTGTTAGTTATTATATGCCCCTTTCTATCATACACAAAACCAGATCCCGATGTATAATCCTTCATTCCTTCGAATGATCTTTTCTTATTTACAATCTGAACTATAGATGGTTTGATGTTTTCAAAAAATTCGCATTGAGTTTTTGTTAATTTTGTAATGTCGGATGGCTTCTCTTTTCTTAGAGATTCTAGTTCATTCTTTAGCTCAGACATTTCTATTTGAAGAGCATCATACCGATATTCTGTTGCTTTGTAAAGATAAAAAATTCCGCCCAATAGCAGAATTAACACCATGAATCCCGATAAAATTGCTATGTTAGTTTTTGAAGTGTACAATATTTTCTCACTTTATTACCCGTAAATTTTTCTATCAAAAATAGAATGACTTATTGAATTTAAGCCAAGGAAGTAACTAAAAATCAAAACAACAGTTTATAAATTTTTGTTTTTTACTGTTTTGAAAAAACGGCACATTGTTCGTGCTCTTATAGAGATCGTGATTATTATATAGAGAGAAATCAAATCCTTTATGATTCCAATTCTCGAACTACATCGGATATCTAGTTCCCACTCTTGATTGAAATGGATGAGGATTTGATATAAAAAACTAAAAATTAGGGGTTAATAAAACGATTATTCTAAATCGAATATGCTATCAATACTTTTTACGCTTTTGATAACACTCTCTGCAATAGACCGGTCTACCCTCGATTGGTTTGAAAGGCACTTCAGTGTCTTCTCCGCATTCAGAGCATTTTATCTTATGCATTTCGCGTGGGCCACCGAATCTAGGCTTTCTATTATAACTCAAATTTTCTAACTCCTTGTTATTGATTTATATCGCGAATTCTCTCCAGATATGAGATATTATCCGTGATATACTGCTACCCACTTACAATTAAAGCATTTAAATCTTCCTCTTATTCAAATAGAATTGAAATTATTGAAAATGCTTGCTATCTTTGAGCCTAACGCTTCTTCCTAATTTCAGTCAATGTCTCACCATTAATTAGGAAATTATCAGGTGGGTGATCGTATTACAATCGAAATGTGAGGTTTAATTCCCTTTTCTTCCTGAAAGACTCTCAACATGCTTTCGGTTATAGCTTTATTCAGTTTTATCTTCTGTTCTGAGGTTAAGAAATCTGTTCCAGTAGTTATTTCTACAAATGGCATAATATTCACTTCTATCTATCATAGAGTGTATTAGTATAAAAAAATAAAAAACATCTTGAAAGGCCGAAGATAGAATAAACGTCCATCTCCTGAGATGGGGAAGATGCGAAGAGAAATGATAGTGGATGCAAACACTGCATTTTTTTAATTTACTATAAAACCCACTGTTCAGAACTTTCAAATATTATAGTATACTATTTGATAGTGTCTTAAGATATTGAGACGAAATTATGAATGCATACTAAATTTAAAATTAATGTGCGCAATAACAAGTGATTTTGCATGAATAGGGCGAAAGTTCTAATAGCAGAACAACTTCCTAATCTTGAAGATGATATAAAAATTCTAAGCTCTTATGCAGAGGTCAAATTATCTCCTTCAACATCAGAAGAGGTTCTATGTAGAGAAATAGCTGATGTGGATTTATTATTAGTCGTTTATGTTAAAGTCAATTCGAGGATTATTGATTCGGCACCGAAGTTAAAAGGTATAGTTCGATTCGGAATAGGCATAGATAATATTGATGTTCAAATAGCAACATCAAGGAAGATATTAGTAGTAAATATTCCTGACTATGCTATTGATACTGTAGCTGAACATGCATTCGCATTACTCATCTCCCTTGCAAGAAAGATTACTGTCGCTGACAGAGTGATGCGAACGAAGAAATGGGGTAATTGGACTTCACCTTCAAAACTGTATCTTGGGATCGATCTCAAAGGAAAAACCCTCGGAATCGTTGGTATGGGTAGGATTGGCCGATCTCTTGCTCGGAAAGCAGAAGCCTTTGGCATGAATCTTCTTGCTTTTGATCCCTATTTGGAACAAGAGCAATTAGACGATATTAAGGTTAAACTCACTGGACTTAGAATCTTGCTTAAGGAGTCTGATTTTGTATCAATACACGTACCCCATACTCCAGAAACAAGGGGGCTAATTGGAGAAAATCAACTCAGAATAATGAAGAAAACCGCATATATAATTAACACATCCAGAGGTCCTTTGATTGATGAGAAAGCACTTATGAAGGCCTTAAAGAAAAAGTGGATCTGTGGAGCTGGACTCGATGTATATGAAAAGGAGCCTCCAGCTTTAAACAATCAACTCCTTAAATTAGAAAATGTGATTCTGACCCCTCATATAGCTTGGTATACTGAAGAAGCAAGTAAAAGACTTGAGAAATTAGCAATTCAAAGAACAGTAGAACTTTTACAAGGTAAGATTCCAAAGACGGTAGTGAATCCTGAAGTATTGAAACAAAAAACTTAAATTTATATTGAGAATGAATTCCACACCTCAATAAGAGAGTTAAGTATCATGTTATTTCGATATTTGAGAATATATCATAACTATGCATTAATACCTCTAATCCTCTGCAATTACTGAATTTTCCAATGTTCCGATACCCTCAATTTTAACCTCCACCCTATCATTGGGTTTGAGAAATACTGGCGGTTCCCTTACGAAACCCACTCCAGGCGGAGTCCCAGTCATTATTAAGGTGCCGGGTAATAATGTCATCTGTCTGGATAGATAACTCACGATTTGCGGGACATTAAAAATTAGGTCGCTTGTAGATCCATTTTGCATAATATTTCCATTGAGTAGACATTGAACGTTTAGATTAGAAGGATTTAGTTCTGTCTCAATTATGGGACCTACGGATGCAAAGGTATCAAAAGACTTCCCTCGAGCCCATTGCTTATCTAATCTTAATTGACAGTCTCGTGCGCTGACATCATTCCCACAAGTATAGCCAAAGATATAATCAAAAGCCTCATTTTCAGATATATTCTTGGCTGATTTTCCAATGACAATTGTAAGTTCTGCCTCATAATCAACTTCTGAAGGAGCCTCTGAAGGTAGTATTATAGGCTGAAGATGTCCGGTGAGAGCTGACGTAGTTTTTAAAAAGATAATAGGAGCTGAAGGAAGATCCATTTTACTTTCGTTTGCATGCTCGGTATAATTCAAACCAAGAGCAATAATATTGGGCGATTGTATTGGAGGTAGAAATTTTTTTACCTCATCAAGAGCACAAGTAATGTCGGTTACATTTGAATGCGCTGATAGTGGAGGATCACTTAAAAGATGAATTATATCTCCTTTTAAGATTCCATAACTCCCCTCTGATTTCGTTTGTGAGGAGACTATTCTCAGATATTTCATTGTAAATCTCAATGATAATATTAAAAGAGATATTAATCTTAGTATTATTTTATTAAGCGCACGCGCTATCTTTAAGAATCTGGGGATCAAACAAAAAGAGGAAATAAATAATGAATAAATCCGGTCTTATAATAGGCATATTTAGCGGTATTGGACTTGGGTTATTGTTAGGAAGCGAATTCTTTGGTAGAAGTATTACCATCTTAGGAGCGGCTATACTAATCATATCTCTATGTTCTATGGTTATATTATCATACAAAAACAAAAAGAAAGTTAGGTCGTCCTAATTTTTAGGACACGCTACCTAGAGTGGGCTCTTAACTCTGGGTTATTTATTTTTAAGATTTTTAATTATATCAATAACAGAAAGAAGCACACCAGTTCCGATAAAACTATAACCTATTAAACGGTCGCTTACGCCGAAAATAATGCCCAAAACCACTAATGTTATTCCAAGCGTGGAAAGTTTGGAAGGTTGTTTTTGTTTTTTCTTTTTCATCGTGAAAATTACAAGTATGGCAATGATAGCCAATACAACGACGGATATTCCAATGTAAATTTCTGGTATAATCATAATTCTATTTTAATTAGATAAATGATATATAAATGCCCCAAATATTCTCCCAAATAGACCAAACGAAGAGTAGTGGATAGTTGTCGTTTCTAATTTTTTATAGCGCGCGCTTAAGTGAAAAAATAATCTGAGTGTTCTTAACTAATCAATGCTATTTAATCAAATAATCCTTCTAGTAAACGAGATTTTAATTAATTTTTAAACCAACTTTCTTATCTATTATAAATTATTACTTGTCCAATCATTCGTTACTTCTCACTTTTTTCTTTCTTGCCGTCTGAAATTAGAATAAGCACTATCGTTACGAATAAAGCAAAAGCTCCTAACCAACCCAAAACATCATTTCTAGGTTTTTGTTTTTTTATCAATTTCACATTAACTCAAATGCATTTTTTATTTATTTTAAAATAGCACGCGTTTTGAGTACACGAACTAAGTGTGATTGTAGTCCATATGGATTTAGAATCACTTATGGATTATGTTAATTTATTATTAATAAAAAAGTAAAATTTTGACCGAATGGAAGATTATTTGAAGTTATCTTTAAAATTAAGAGATAATGTGCTTAAAAAGCATAAAATTCAATCATGATTTCTAAAGTAAATTAGAGGGAGTAGTAAATTAATGAACAAGGCAGTCATTGTAGAATGTAAAACACCAAAATCCACAAATAGGATGTCCGAAGTTAGAATCATGGCTGAAAGCATAGGATACAATGTAAAGAATTGTATAACTCAACAAAGAAAAACAATTCATGGCTCTTATTGTGTTGGTCCAGGAAAACTAAGAGAAATTAAGAAATACGTTAGTGATGAAGATATAGATGTCTTAATTTTTACAAGAAATCTTAAAGGCAGTCAAATTTTCAAGATACAAGAAAAGCTTGAAGATGTCAATGTAATAGATAGAAATCTGTTAATTCTTGAAGTGTTTGAAAAAAGAGCAATGGCAAAAGAAGCCAAGCTCCAAATAGAACTTGCAAGATTGAATTATACCTTTTCTTGGGGAAGAGAACTCATAAGGTTAAAAGGAATCACGCACGAACAGGTCGGTTGGGGCGGTCCGGGAGATTACCCTTACTCAGAATACCAAAAAGCAGCTAGAAAAAGAATCAGCAAAATAAAGGATAATTTAAAAAAAATGCGTTTAAAAAAGAGGACTCAAAGAATTCGCAGACAAGAACTTGGATATCCGATAGTGGCTTTAGCTGGTTATACCCAGAGTGGAAAAACCACTTTTTTTAACAGATTGGTTTCTGAATCTAAAGAGGTGGGACTTGGTCCATTTACGACCTTATCTTCCTGTTCAAGACTCGTAAGAAGGCAATTAAATAGAGTTAACTTTGAGTTTATACTCGTTGATTCCATTGGTTTCATAGAGGATATGCATCCAATGATAATAGATGCATTTGAAGTTACTTTGGATGAGATCTGCAATGCAGACCTTTTACTCTTATTTGTTGATGCAAGTGAAGAATATCGAATAGTAAGTAGAAAACTTTATACTATGAATAAAATATTGAGGAGAATCGAGATAGATTCAAAGATAATAGTATGCGCCAATAAAATCGACATTTCTAACGAAAGAACTTTAAAAAGAATTGAAAAATTGATTAAGAAAATTTTTGTAAATGTATTAATTTTTAAAATAAGTTCGTTAACAGGTATGAATATTAATAAAGTGATGGAAAAAACAATTCTAATGTTAGACGACGAATTCAAAAATAGAATCTCTGTTGTCGTATAAAGAAGCGAAATTTCTCTCATTTAACACTCTATTTGATCTTTGATTCTTTCTCAATTATATCTAATAGTAATGACAATCTTTCTTTCCCACCAAGCATCTCTAGACGTCTTGTTCCATTTGGATCTATTTTAGACCTTATCAAACTAATTTGATGCTCTGTTGGCAATTCTGTCTCTTGTATGGTTTTTGGTATCGTAAGATCGAAGCTTGTATTCTCTTTTATTTCTTCTATGCTGATTCCTGGATGCTTGGTAATTAGTTGCATTTCTTGTGTTTTATTATCTAATCTCAAAGTCCCGAGATTTGAAATTATACGAACTTCTTTATCTCGATATTTCTCTCTATCGAAGATTCCTAATCCACTTATGAAGTCCACTTTCTCAACAAAAACTCGCTTTTCATGTCTTGGACAATATACTAATATCTTTGGATAGATGCCTAATGCATCAGGTATTCCAAATGCTCCTGGCAATCTTACTTTGGGAGACTCGTAATTACCAATTACAGAGTTGTTCACATTGCCATATTTGTCTATTTGAGCAGGTCTAAAAAATTCAACAATGGAAGATGATTTAGTAAAAATCGTCTCGTACGCTTCCATTTGTGACCTGACATGTAGGCTACCACTCATTGCTTGGAATTCGTTGAACAGCATCGACACTGGGAGAGCCTTAAGATCATGAGTTAATATGTTGCCCGCTAATTGATATATATATGCATTAGGTGCATGCGTTGCTTTCGCTAAATAATAGGCTACAGTTGCTAATGGTGTTGTAAGTCCTTGAAGGACAATGCTTCTATCTTCTACTTCTCTTGCCATGCATGTTACCATTAACTCATCTATCGTAAAATCTCTCAACTCATGCACACTCAATTCACTGTTTAGGTTTAACTCTTGTTAATGAATTCTTACCGATCTTATCTAGATAATCTTGGAAAGAGTCAAGACTTGAGACATATTTTTTTAGATACTCCTCGATTTTACCTGATCTAGAATATTCGATAATTTCATTAATATGCCATAAATCATAAGCATAATATGGGAAGCAACTGGTGGGATGCGCCCCATAAGGAACTTTTATTACTGCATCCACTAAAGATGAGGAGATACGTGTCTTACTCGGATTCTCCATAATTTTCTCTGGTAGAATAATCTCCTCTACCGTCAGAATTACTTTTTTCGAAGCTTTAATTAGCTGGTCATCTATTGCAGTAACTCCCTCTAAATGGGCATTTCCATACATATCGCTTCTTTGAATATGTATGATAGCGACATCAGGCTCAATTGGCGGATATGCAATTAGCTCCTCGTCTTTGAATGGGCTTCTGATAGTTCTTAAACCAAGCTTTCCTTTGATATCGCTTCCCATCAATGTTTTGCTTGGGATGAATGAAGCTCCAAAAGTTGTTGCAAGTAGACCTGCCATAATACTGTACTCAGTGCATTCTTTAAACTCTATTTTCTTATTCTCGACAGCTTTCCGAAAGTTAGGAGCAAAACCCAAGATCTCGAATCCTACATAAGCTGCTTCAACTCTATTAATACAATCGGCAGCTACTAAGAGATCTATTTCTGGACCGCCTCCAAAAGTAAGCACGTTCAGACCTTTGATTTTTGATCTAATAATTTCATGTATGAACGCTATTGGCTTTCTGTGAATTGTCAATCCTCCAATAGCGATTAAATTTCCTTCTATTAAATTTACACCTTCTTTTAAAGGCACAACTTTACTCCTCAATTCGTCAGCCCCATAAATCGCATCAGTTCATGGTTAATACAGATTATTGAATTCTTAAATAAAATTTTAATAAATAATAGAAAAATGTAAAATATATTCAGTTCATTATTACGTAGACTAATTCAAGAATGCGCCTACTGAAAACATTCCTATTATAGATGCAATGAATTCTAAAAATAAGGTATTTTGTAAAGAACTTACTGGAGATATTTATTAATAAAACAAATAAAATACAAAATATATTGCTTTACTTCAATCATCCAATGTTTTTAGCTAATTATAATTACTTTCTTGGGTTCAAATTTGGATGCCCGCGCGCGCGTCTAGCATCCTCACCCGCTTCTTCTCTGAATTCTTTATAGGTGTTTTTATACCTTTAGTTAGAAGCCCGCCCGGGGCTCCAAAGCGTGCGCGTTCTTCAAATCCTAAAATTTCGTTAGCGCACGCTACGACCAAGCTCACCTGCCGCTATGAAGCGCAGCGGAATATTGGTTGGGTGCAGCGCTTTGTTAGGTTTTGTTATTATGTTTCAAAGTTATTACTACATGTCCCTTTTTGAGTCCTTTTTCGACATACCTGTGAGCCTCGGCAGTCTGTTCCAACGGATAGCGCCTATCTATGACCGATTTTATCTTTCCCGCCTCAATAAGCTCTTTGATGAAAATTAGATCTTCAGTCCTTTCGCTTGACATCGCACATATTACTTTCTTGCTACCTTTTATTTTAGTCCATAGCATTTGAAAAAGCTGCCTCATCCCAAAGCTGGCTAAAAGATAGCGTCCGTTTTTCTTTAGCGATCTTTTACAACGTGAAAACGAACTCTTGCCTAATATGTCAAAAATAAGATCATAGGCCTCACCGCTTTTGGTAAAATCCTCTTTAGTGTAATCAATTACCTTATCAGCTCCCAGAGATTTCACCAATTCTAATCTCGGGGTACTGCATACTCCGGTAACTTCTGCTCCAAAATATTTGGCAAGCTGTACCGCGTGTGAACCTATCCCTCCAGAAGCGCCATTGATAAGGACTTTTTGTCCGCTCTGAATATTTACTTTTCTAAGTAAATTCAACGCGGTTAATGCCCCATAAGGAACGGCAGCGGCTTCCTCATAGGTCATATTGGCCGGTTTTATTGCCACCAACTCATCTTCAGGCATACATAGATACTCGGCATTAGCACCCATGCTCATACCGCGATATCCAAAAACTTGGTCACCTTTCTTAAATAGTTTTACGTCTTTGCCTACTGCTTCAACTTCCCCGGCTAGCTCACTCCCTAGTATTTTTTTTCTTGGTTTTCTGAAACCAAACATTATTCGCACGGGGAGCCAGAGGGGGAGAGGCATCGTGAACTTGCGAGGAGAGATTTTTCTAAAATTTCGAGTTGTAATATCTCCGTAATTTACTGGTGTCGCATATATTCTTATCAGTATTTCATTGTCCTTAGGGATAGGTTTGGCTACCTCTTTGAGCTGAAGAACATTGGGAGACCCATATTTTTGATATACAATTGCTTTCATTTGGGTATCCTTCCTTATTTTAAATCTGTTCTGGCAGACTCGGAAGCGATTGCAGATGGATTGAATCCTTTAACTATCAGCCATACCGCAAATACCATTTCTTGCACGGCTATTGGAAGTCTAAGGTAATGTCCGCACCACGACGTTCAAAGCCTTTACAGAGGCTGAAGTTACCAAAATAATCGAACAACTCCCATAACCAACTACCATTTTTTTACTTTTAGCGCGTGCGCTTAAATATTATTCAATATATCAAATATATTCGATAATATATTGAAATCACTCCAAAGCTTTTTTAAACATTCTTACATTTCTTGCCCATTCTTGTTCATCCTCACTCCATGGAGTGGTAACTAAAGATACTCGCACAGCATCGATTTCATCACCGTAAAAAGCATTTCCTGGAATTGTTACGATTCCAAATTTCTTTACGAGTTCATTAGAAAATTTTATCCCGTCCATTCCTTTTGTTCTGACTATGGCATAGAAAGCACCATATGCTCCATTTTTTGGAAGGATTAGTGGTAATTCTTCCTCAATTAGCATCGTCAATCTATTGGCAACTAACTCGCATAACCATTCATGAGTTATAGGTTCGTTGATAAAGAGTTTTAATGCTTCTATGCCTATCAAGAATGAAGTAGTCGGGCTGCTAATATTATCTCTACTAATTATAGTATTCATTGATCGGATCCATTTGCTTGGTCCAGTAGCTAATCCAAGTCTTAATCCAGTTAAAAGACATGTCTTTGATAAACTAGATAAAATACACATATTGTCGTAATACTCTGATGCAATTTCTTTGAAATCATTTAAAATTTCATTTTGGAATTTTTTATCATATATCGCTTTTGAAGGCGATAATCTTAAAATTGTAAATATATATGGAGCGTCCCAAATAACTCCACCATCGTTTTTGAGCATAATTTCAGAAATTGCCCCCAAATCTTTAGGTGATGTATACCCGGTTGGATTATTTGGCATGCTGAGATAAAGCACCGAATCGTTCTTTATGATATCCTTCAAAAAATTTACATCAAAAGATAGATCATCACTAATTGGAATTCGTTTCTCTTGACATTCATTAAATTTTACAAGTTCTGGAACAGGGGAATATTCCCATCTCGGCATGAAAATAGTGGTTCCAGACTTTATGGATTTTATAGAGGCCGATAATGCTTGCTGTCCCCCAGCTGTTACTATGACTCTTTCCAAATTATCATCAGATAATGGTAATCCATGAAATTTCCTAAAATAGTTCATCGCTAAGATCTTCGCGGAATCAGTTCCTCCTGTTGGAGAATATGGCAGTCCATCTGGAATTGGATAGAAGGAACTTAATAGACCTTTTTTTATAGCCTCACTTATAATTCTTAATGGTTTAATGAGTTCCTTATTCACTTCGATTTGAAAATTAGAAAATAATTGTAAATTATTGACGATCTTTCCTACATTACCGCTACTGAAGTCAGTAACAGGTAAGCTATTTTCTTCTCTTTGGGATACTCCAACCATGGCCTCCCTGATGCCTGGAGTTGAAGGTAGTTCCTTAAGAAAATTCAACATCTAATTAAACCTTGATTTGGAGAATTTAGATTTAAGTAAACTCATTTTTAACTTTTTGCTATTATAAAGTATTGCAAGTTAATCAAAGCGCGCGCGCTCATTTAAGATAATGGAACTTGCTGATTACCTATTTATATGAATGATTTATATACCTCAGATTTTACTTTTTTTCTAAATTCTATTGGGTAATTCATAGGGAACATATTCGAGGTCTAGAGTTGTCTAAAGATAAAATGTTCATAAATATTGAAAATGTCGTAGCCTCAGCAACTTTGAAACAGAATATAGACCTTAATGCAATTGTTAGAATATTTCCAGGTGTTGAATATCGACCAGAACAATTTCCTGGCTTAGTTTACCGTCTTAAAAAACCAAAGACAGCGACTCTTGTTTTTAATTCTGGTAAAATGGTGTGTACAGGAGCAAAATCCGAACGTCAAGCAAAAAAAGCAGTAATGAAAGTCGTTGACGATCTAAAAAGAAATGGGATCGTTATAGTTGGAAAACCAGATATAAAAATACAAAATATTGTTGCATCTGCAGGACTAGGCGGTTATATCGATCTAGAAAAGATTACATACTCTCTTAAAAGAACAATGTATGAACCTGAACAATTCCCGGGATTAATATATCGAATGGATGATCCAAAAGTTGTAATGCTTTTATTTGCAAGCGGTAAACTTGTCTGCACTGGGGCAAAGAAAGAAGGCGATGTTGACATTGCAGTCAAGAAACTAAAAGAGACTCTGGAATCGAAAAATTTAATTTATTATTGATAAATCAACGGACTCTCATTTTTTAATCTTGTTAAACGCACGCGCATGGTTTAATTAAAGATACTTTAATTAAAATGGAGAACGATCTTAGCAAAGTTATTAGAAATGATAAATACGGATTGGAAAAATAGAAAGGCTAACAATAAGTGGAAAAAAGATCGGTTTCCACTATTCAAAACAATATGAGTTTAGAATTTTTAGTTTATTTACTTTGTTGTGAAAATCTTTGATTCTGGCTGAAATTTCTATTGTGCCTATAGGTTCAGGCACTAGTGTATCTAAATTTGTTAAAGCCTCCCTTAAATCTATCGAAGAAAGTGGATTAAAATTCACTGTAGGTCCAATGGGCACTACTATAGAAGCGAACTCGTTAAATGAAATCTTTGACATCATCGGAAAAGCACATAAAACAGTTATCGATATGGGAGCTCTCAGAGTGATTACGACTATAAAAATTGATGATAGAAAGGATAAAGAATTATCTATCGAGCGTAAGTTAAACTCTTTAAAATAAAATAGAGGCTAATAATAGAAAGATTTAATTCATCTTTTTAATTATGCTCTAAAAGAGATGATGAAAACCGTTTTCTTTTTGAGCGCCATTAAAAGCGCTGTGAAAAATCGACGGGCGAACTGATGTGAATAATTCATTCATATACATGCGAATTCTAATCGCGTGTAAATAATTCAGCGGGAAAATAGATGCCGTGTACTGTTTTAGTTGGAGGATTTTTTGGAGACGAAGGAAAAGGCAAGTTAATATCATATATAGCATTGAAAGATGACCCAAAAATAATAGCAAGAGGCGGAGTGGGACCTAATGCCGGTCATACGGTTGAACATGAAGGTAAAAAATTCTTTCTTAGAATGGTACCTAGTGGTTTCATCAATACTAATTCGAGACTCTTAATAGGTCCAGGTGTGGCACTAACACCAGACATCTTCTTAAAAGAGGTCGAATTGACAAAAACATACGGAAGAATCGGAATTGACAGAAATTGTGCTATAATAGAAGATAAACATATAAATCTAGAAGAAAATTCAGAACATCTTTCTAAAAAGATCGGTTCCACAAAAAGCGGTGTTGGCGCCTGTAATGCAGATAGAGCATTAAGGAAAGTCAAATATGCTCATGAGATTTCCGATCTATCAAAATATATTGTTGATGTTTCTCAAGAAATTAACATAGCGTTAGAAAATGAAGAAAGAGTCCTTCTTGAGGGAACGCAAGGGACCTATCTGTCATTGTATCATGGTACGTATCCATTCTGCACCTCAAAGGATGTTTGTGCCTCCGCTATATGTTCTGATGTTGGTGTGGGGCCTACTAAGATCGATGATGTCATAGTGGTCTTTAAGGCATATGTTACCCGAGTAGGTAGTGGTACGCTTGAAGGAGAATTACCACATCAGGAAGCTAAAAAAAGAGGATGGATAGAATACGGAACTGTAACAGGTAGAGAAAGAAGGGTCGCACCTTTCAATTTCGATTTAGCTAAAACCGCAGTAATTCTGAATGGCGCAACACAGTTAGCCATTACAAAAATTGACGTCGTTTTTCCAGATTGTAAAGGCAGTGAAAACTTCGAAGAACTATCCGAGGAAGCTAAGAATTTCATACATGAAGTTGAATCGAAAATAAAAGTTCCGGTCACATTAATAGGTACTGGTCCTTCGGCACTAGATATTGTGGATAGACGATAATACTAACAAAGCGCTGCAGATAATGGCGGTGGATATGCTGAATATATCTGTCTTTCGGAAAATCAGGTTGCAAAGAAGCCGAAAAAATCTGTTCAAACTCTATAGAAATATACTTATTGAAATATTTATTTTTAGGATTTGAATTCATTATTTCAATAGTTTTGAACCGTAATAGATGCGCTCGATAAGGCATCGACTATGTTATTAATTTTTTATTTTTATGTTTGATCTGGCCTTTGACTATTGTCATCACTACACTGATCTCTTTTAATTTTTCTTTCTCTACAGTTAATGGATTATCCTGTAATATAGTTAGATCTGCATATTTGCCGGGTTCTATCGATCCTTTGATCGACTCATCAAAGGAGGCAAATGCAGCGTCAATTGTATACATACGGAGGGCCTCAGGGACTGTGATTGCTTGATTTGGTGAGAAGGGGATTCCGCGCTCGGTTTTTCGGTTCACCAAACTATGGATCGCTAGAAGAGGATTGAACGGCGATGCGGGGAAATCAGAATGCCCCGCAATCTTGACTCCTGCATCAAGAAGTGAACGACATGCCATCAACCATTCGACCCTTTCAGGACCGAAAGCGGGATGAATTTTATCGCCGTGATAAAAGGGGTAGGCAGCGAAAATGACTGGAACAAGTCCTAATGATTTGATGCGTTTAATTCTTTGTGGATTAAGCAAAGAGCAATGTTCAATTCTATGGCGATGGTCTTTTTTTGGATTTTTCTTTAAAACGTGTTCGAAAACATCGAGAACCATATCGATAGCTCTATCACCATTTGCGTGAACCGAGACTTGAAAACCTAGTTTATGGATCCTTTCGACAAGCTCTTCCAGATCATTCTTCTTCATCAGCAGAATTCCTCTATCTTCAGTTCCAATGTAGGGTTCATGGAGAGCTGCCGTTAATCCGGAAACAGATCCATCCAACAGTAACTTGACTGCCATGATCTTCAGGTAATCATTCCCGAATCCTCTCAATATGCCCAAATCTTCGAGCTGATCGAGATAGGAGTTGAAGATGTGAACATTCACCCGGATCGGAAGGAGCCCCAGTCTAAAAGCAGCTTGGAATCCCTTGAAATTCGACGGGACTACCCAAGCATCATTGACACTGGTGATACCTGCCCGAACATATCGGGTGCACACAGTTTGGACACCTTGAATGAAGGTATCGCTATCGATATCTAATGGAGAATTCTTTTTTCCCCACAAATCAAACCACGCATTCTCATAGAGAACACCGTTCAACTGATCCGATTTTGGATCCCGACCATATTCGCCCCCTATGGGGGGCTTTGTCTGGTCCGTTATTCCGAGTATTCGCATTCCGGCACTGTTTATCACTACAATGTGATATCCTCGATGAACAAGAAGAACCGGTCGATCATTGATGACTCGATCGATTTCCCAGCGGTTTGGATGTCGTTTCTCTGTCAATCTCGCGTCATCATAATTGACGCCTCGAATCCACACTGTATGGGAATTCATCTTTGCAAAATTAACTAATTCTTTCAATATGTCCTCAATCGAGTGCGCTTTATCTGGAGAACAATCGACCGCAACACTATCGGTAGCTGAGATTGCTAGGTGATTATGTGTATCAATAAATCCGGGGAGGACCGCACGACCTCTCAGATCTATTGTTTGGGCGACACGTCCAATTATCTGCTTCGCTTCAGAATCGCGTCCAACATAGAGTATCCGCCCATTCTTAATCACAACCGCTTCAGCGATATTGTTTTCCGCATCCATTGTAAGAACCTGTCCATTCAATAGGACTAAGTCCGCAGCTACTTCGTCCGGCATATTTTTTCTTAACAAAACACACGCCTTAACTTCATCTTGTTACTTTATGGTTCGAATGAAAAAGACATAACCTTCTTATATAAAATGATGCGCATACAAAATGTTAGTTAGAAAATATGTATCAATCTGACGAGAATAATGATTAAGAAATATAAACTAGACCCATGGGTTTCTGAAGTTTATTCCCGGATATGCGGCCTTTTTCCCTAATTCTTCTTCGATTTGGAAAAGTCTATTGTATTGTGCAGTCCGTTCACTTCTGGTAACTCCTGTCTTTATCTGACCTGCGTTTAAAGCCACAGTGAGATCGGCGAGCCAAGTATCTTCACTTTGCCCTGATCTCTCAGAGACTTGTACACCGTATCCATTTTTGAAACATAGTTGTGCTACATCCAAAGCCTCACTTAAAGTCCCTATCTGATTAACTTTAAGCAAGAGAGCGTTTGCAGCTCTCATCGCAATTCCTTTCTGCAATCGTTTAATATTTGTGACGAATAGATCATCTCCAATTATCTGGATATTTATAGTTCTTGTTAGCTCGGCTATTCCTTCGAAGTCCTCTTCTTGTAACGGATCTTCGATCGTCTCAACGGGATAAGTTGAAACAAGATCTTTATAGAAATCGATAAACTGCCCTGTCGTAATCTCTTTCCCCATAAAGTGATATTTCTTAGTTTTTTTGTTATAGAAATGACTGGCAGCAACATCTAAACCAAGTACGAATTTATCATCATATCCTGTTTCTTCTATCGCGAGTAATTCCATATCAAGAGCCACTCTCGGGTCTTTGATACCCGGGGGAGTATACCCTCCTTCTACACCGACATTCAAAGAATGCTTCCCATACTTCTCCTTCAATATTTGTCCTAG
>JAOZGV010000015.1 GCA_026015225.1 Candidatus Bathyarchaeota archaeon | reverse complement strand
CAGGCACAGATGTTAACTTTTCTCAACCACTTATTCCATAATTAATAAATTGGATTTAGGGCGAATTGTTCAGCAGAATTATAATGGTTTAATCCACGCCTGAATACCATTCAACATATCATACATTTTAATTTTTTTGCCTTTTGTTGGTCATATGCAATACTCGCTCTTGTCTCACCATCAATCCAAATTGGGTAACTATATCCAAGCTCTTTAATTAAGATGCCGTCATTAAAATCGGTGATCATATAGATATCATTATCATTTTCGCAATCAAACCATGTTGTATTTTTTTCCGTGAATTCAATATCAATCGTTTCCAACCTGCTTTTCAATGAATTATATATACTGATTTCCATGATCTTAAAATCTCCTTTTAAAATTATAGTCTCAACTTACTGAAAATCTTGAATTATAACTGTCGCTCATCAATGTGTCCTTCAATCTTCTTAGTCTTCCCACGAAAGCTGTACTCATATTACTTTATTTGCTTAATCATTGCCTTCATACTAATTGAAGCTCATTTGTCATTGAAAAAACTCTCATTTTCAGCTCAAAGGCAAAAGTAATAAGTTCATTGCTTTTAAGTTTCCTTTAGACTTGAATAACTTTTCCTCATCGAATCACCACCGGTTAATCTAATTCTATGCGCATTGTGGATTAGCCGATCGCATATGGCGTCTGCAATGGTAGGATCTGCGATGTTGTCATGCCAATTTTCCACCGGCAGTTGGCTGGAAATTATCGTAGAGCTAATGTCATATCTGTCTTCCAGTATATCTAAAAAGATTCGCCTCTCCTTATCGGTTAGGATCGCAAATCCCCAATCGTCTACTATCAGCAATTTTATCCGGGAAAGTCTGATAAGCATTTTCCCATAACTTCCATCAGCCCTTGCTATTGTTAAGGCTTCTAATAATTTTGATAATCTAAAATACTGAGTGCTAATGCCTGTACGGCAAGCACTGTTGCCAAGTGCACAAGCTATATATGTCTTGCCGGCCCCCGTTGGCCCTGTTATAATGACATTTTGCTTTTTCTGTATCCAATCACCCCTTGATAACGTCATAATTGCCTCTCGTGATAGACCACGATCAACTCTAAAATCGATATCCTCTATGCAGGCACTCGGGTATCTCAGCTTCGCTTTTTTCAACAAGTTCTTCAATTTTTTGTTTTCCCGGCCGGTCATTTCCTTATCAATGATCATTCCGAATCTTTCCTCAAAACTTAATTCATTATATCCGCCAGACTCTATTTGCTCTGTAAAAGCCATGGCCATACCGTAGAGCTTCATCATATTTAATTTGTCTATGCTCATTTGGTTAAACATTATCCTCCTCCCGGTAGTATTCGCCCCCTCTGATATTCTCGTGTCTTATGCTTTTTGAGTTGATCTTCTCAACAGCAATCTCTTGTTCATCAAGATGATTTTTTAGAATGGATTTTACACTCCTATAACTTATACCTCCTATGTATAGAGCCCTTGCACACGCCCTCTCAAGCCTTTGGGGTGAATATTTCTTGGAAAGGTGCAGTATGCCAAGACAAGCCCTATATCCATGCTCAGCATGCCTTCTGGATGACATTATCTTTTCCATAAGACGCTCTGTATTCTCTCCTATTGTCTTTCCCCAATGCCTTATTCTCTCCGGCGACCATTCAAGATATTTGATATGTTCCGGCGGTCGATGGGTATCATCAGTAACAAATTTGCCCTTTGATAATGTCCGAAGGTGTGACGCTACCCTATGCCCCTTGTGATAAACTTCCACTGTATGCTCATTGTATTTTACTTCTACTTTTTGATGCAGCAGCTTATAGGGAACGCTATAGAAGCTTTTTTCCACCTCAACATGGTAATCAATGTGTACAGTGGCGTATTTAAAGGTAAATATCTGAAATCTCCTCGAAGGAAGAGGCCGCAAGGCCGGTTTGTCGATTTCATTAAATAATTCATATCTTGACTTACCCACAACCGCCATTGGCCTTGTGTTAAGCTTTTGTAATTCCTTTTTTATCCCGGCATTTAGTTCTGATAAGCTGAAAAAAGTTAGATTCCGAATCGCAGCAAGAATTCTCCTTTGAGCATTCAGTACTCCATTTTCAACTTTAGCCTTATCTTTGGCCTTGTATGGTCTTGCCGGTAAAACTGCTATTGAATAATGATCTGCCATCTCAGTAAAAACCGGATTAATCTCAGGATCATAGTAACATGCTTTTTTTACTCCGGCCTTTAAGTTATCAGGCACGATTATCTCGGGACAGCCTCCAAAATACTCTAAGGCCATTATATTGCACCTTATCCAATCCTCTTTCTTCTGGCTACTTACAGCTGTGGCAAAGGTATATGAACTTGCTCCTAATACGGCAATAAACAGTTCAGCATAAATTACCTCTCCCGTCTGGGGATCTATATAATGGGGCTTATCTCCTGAAAAATCTACAAACCCTCTCTCCCCTGCCTTATGGTTTATTCTCATTACCGGATTTAACGTCTTGGCCCACTCATTATATAAATAATAAAACTGGCTCCTCTCGTATCCATCCGGATTGGATGACTTGTATTCTTCCCATAATAACTGAAGCGTTACTCCCTTCTTTTTTAACTCCTTATGTAGATTTTTCATATCCGGCATCTGCTTTGAAACCTTTTTTTCTATCTTCTCCGGATAAAGAATCTTGCCCAGGGATTCATTGTCCATTGTTAATAATTTAGCGGAATCTAAGTCTGCTCTCGATGCCCTCTCT
>JAOZGV010000007.1 GCA_026015225.1 Candidatus Bathyarchaeota archaeon | reverse complement strand
ATGGGCATATTTAGCTATCGTGCTTGTAGGTATTTTATTGCTTGGAGGAGTTAAATATCATATTACAAAATGGGTCAAAGAAACTATTGCTACTCCAGCCTACATAAATAGGCTTGCAAAAAGTTTTAGTATAGATATTTCAATTCTCGGCTGGCCAGGAGTTAGTGCGTTCACGTTTAGGAAAAAGGTCTATCTTACTTTAGGATTACTTAATCGGCTAAAATATAATGAAATAAAGGCTGTGGTAGCTCATGAGGCTTACCATGCACATTCAAACCATAATCCAACACTTGCTTCCTTTATTGGAATAACCTCACTCACATTCATCCGTCATAAGGAAGAGTATAAGGCAGATGAGTTTGCGGTAAAAGTTGCTGGTTATGAAAATCTAAAAAAAGCACTCAGAAAATTAAATGTAAAAGATCTCAAAAAGAGAATTGAGCATGCGTCAACAATAAAAAAATAATTATTATTTACAGAGACTTGCACGATTATGCATTTTTGATAATAGTTCAACTGTGCATTCAATCATAATTTTCTACTCGTATAATAACTGCATAATGGGACAACACTCTCTTGAATATAATTTTTGTATATAATAGTATTCTTTTGTAAGGATCCCAAAATCGATATCAGTTCAGAATTTAACACGCGCACACCTCCATCTTCCTATTTATGAAAAAAAATAAAAATTTCCATGATCTATTATAACTTATGTTGCCATCAATTAAGGAAATAGAAAGAAGGAGAAAAAGACTTGGTCTAAGTCAAAAAAAACTTGCCCGAATGGTTGATATTAGCCAATCAATGATAGCCAAAATAGAAAGGGGAAGAATAAATCCTTCCTACTTAAAGACTAAAGCGATATTTGATCTTTTGGAAAGTTTGGAAAGGAAAACAGAAATGAAAGCAAAAGATATTTTTCATGACAAAGTGGTTGGGGTCGAGAAAGAAGACTTGATTTCAAAAGCAACTGGGATAATGCATGAAACAGGTTATTCTCAATTACCAGTTTTTGACAAATCTCAGATAGTAGGAAGCATATCTGAAAGAACCATAACAGACCGAATAATAAAAGGGGAAGATCCTTCTGAACTTTCCAAACTACTTGTTAAAGCAATAATGGATGAAGCTCTTCCATGCGTTGATGAGGAGACTCCTGTAGTGGTTTTATCTACACTTTTACAATATAATCAAGCGATAATAATTATGAACAGAGGGGAAATCAAAGGCATAATTACAAAAGCAGATTTACTTAAAGTAATCCAAGCAAAATGATGGGCAATATTGGGCATTATGAAAAGGAACAGGTATTTAATTGAATTAACCCAGCGAATTCACATTAATGCAAACTTTTTGGAAAAGATTTTTTTTATTAGGAAATTTCTTTCATTTTTATTCCTTTAGGAATATTTTAATCACAAAAATATTAATATTAGAATATACTATTGGTTAATAATTTTATGACCAATGAAATGGTACATATAAAAAAGTTAAAGTTTTGTGAGGTGTTTGCGCGGGGAAAAGTATCCATCTACTCGCACGTGCATTTTTGATTATAAAGAAACTGATTAGGATAGAACTGATGGCTTTAACCGAAATTATAAACAAAGGGAGGAATTTATATTGAATGATGTAAAGGTGAATTTTTTTTCAGCAATGGTAAATTTAACCAATAATGAAAAAGAGGTTTTTATTAAGGCGTCATCAGTTAGAGAAGTCCTCGAAAAAATTTTTGTAAAATATGGAGATAATTTTAAGAATAGAATCTTTGAGTCTGAGAATAAGTTGAAGAGAGTCATCAATATATACGTTAATGGAAAAAATATTTGTTTTTTAGAAGGGCTTGAAACAACTGTAGGATATGGTGATGAGATAACATTGCTTCCAGTGGTTAGCGGAGGAAGTCCTAATAGCCCTTTTATAGGTAGCAATACATTAGGGAGTTGATGGGAATTTGGCGAATTTTATTGTAGCTAATGATGTTACGGAATTAATTGGCAAAACTCCTTTAGTAAAAATAAATAAATTGACTGGTCCAGATGATGCGATACTTTACACTAAGCTAGAATGGTATAACATAGGGGGGTCTGTAAAAGATCGAATGGCTCTATCACTTATCGAATATGCTGAAGCTGCAGGGAAAATTAGAAAAAATAAGACTATACTCGAAGCAACTTCTGGAAATACTGGCATTTCTTTCTCATTGATTGCAGCGGCAAAAGGGTATAAAATAACTATAGTTATGCCAGAGTCTGTCAGCATTGAAAGGAGAAGATTAATTAAAGCATATGGAGCAGAACTCATACTTTCCCCGGGCTCTAAGGGAACAGGTGGAGCAATAGAATTAAAACAAAAAATACTACAGGAAGAACCAGACAAATACATTGATATCGACCAATTTAAGGATCCTGCCAATATCCTTGCTCACTATGAGACTACAGGAAAAGAAATTTTGGAACAAACAAATGGTAATGTTGATCTAATTGTTGCTGGCATCGGGACCTCCGGGACCGGGGTTGGGGTTTCTATGCGAATAAAATTACACAAACCAGATGTAAAAATTGTTGGTATAATTCCTGAATTAGGCATATCGATTCAAGGACTGAGGAATCCCAACGAACCTTATCCTACTCAATTGTTCAGAAGGGAATGGTTCGATGAAGTCATAGAAGTTCCGAAGAAAGAAATACCTGCAACATATGAACTGGCAAGAAGGGTTGCAAGAGAGGAGGGTCTCCTTATTGGAATGAGTGCAGCTGCAATTATTCACATATCTCTTCGAAAAGCAAGAGAGCTTGATAAGAGCAAGACCATAGTTGCCATTCTACCAGATGATGGTATGAAATATCTAAGTACACCCCTATTTGAATAAGCTATTTCGAATCGATGCATGGTTTGGTTGTTTCAAAGAGTTAACGCACACTAAAATATTAAGGAGTTATATAGAACGATGTTTTCGACCAAAAAATGGACCGTTATATATGTCATATTAATGATTGGTCTTGTTGTATCCATGTTAGGTTTAACAATCCTCTACACCAACCTAAACAGAAAACACGTCATATTGCAGGGTGAATTCGAGAAAGTTTCATCGCATGTTGACAGCTTGAGGGAAACTGTCGACCTTATTAAATTAGGCTCCAACAATTCAAAGTTGCCTTATGGATTAACTTCGCAGCAAATCTACGATCTGGTTGAACCTTCCATAGTCAAAATTACGGTCAAAGTTAAGAGAAATTATGGATTAGTTCCTTATGCTCAGGGGTCAGGTTTCATCTTTAGTGAGGATGGATTCATAGTAACTAATCACCATGTTGTTATGGGAGCTGATTGGATAGAAGTTACCTTTCTTGAGGGAACCATTAATACGGCGGAATTTGTTGGAGCTGATCCATACAGCGATCTAGCGGTAATCAAAGTCAATCCGGAAATTCAGGATTTGCAACAGCTGTTCGTTGGCAACTCTTCCTTGCTAGAAGTAGGTGATCCAGTCTTTGCAATAGGCAACCCATTCGGGTTAAGTGGGTCGATGAGCGAAGGGATTGTAAGCCAATTGGATAGAACCCTGAGCACCCAGTATGGATATTTGATCGTTGGAGTCATTCAAACCGATGCTGCTATTAATCCTGGAAATTCGGGAGGTCCCTTGTTGAACAAGTGGGGGGAGGTGGTTGGCGTTAACTCTGCAATAGCTTCCAAATCAGGTGATTTTTCAGGTGTAGGTTTTGCCATACCATCTAATCTAATGGCGAGAGTCGCCTTATCTCTGATAAAACAAGGAAATTACACTCATCCCTGGCTGGGATTGGCTGGAGTCGACGTAACACCTGCTATCGCTGAGGCAATGGACCTCAACTTATCTAGGGGTTTCTTGCTGACCTATGTAGCACCTAACAGTCCAGTTGAGAAGGCAGGAATTAAAGTAGGGACTAAGACCGTCATCATAGATGGACAAAGGATCAATATCGGTGGTGACATCATCATCGGTATCGATGACCTGCAGGTCAGAAAACTTGAGGATCTTCTAGTATTTATAGAGTATAATCGGAGTCCCAATGATTCAGTAATACTGAAGATCATCAGAGAAAATGAGGTCATGATAGTTGAAGTTGAACTAGAGGAGAGACCGCCTCCAAGGTAGCCAATTTAGATAATACAATTGTGCTAAGATGTGAGAATATGTCGATAAACGATGAAAAGAATCTTTCAGATAAAGAAATTGAATTCTACTCAAGGCAGATAGTCCTTAAGGATGTGGGATATAACGGTCAGTTAAAACTCAAAAATGCCAAGGTATGTTTAGTAGGTGTGGGCGGACTTGGATGCCCAATTGCAACCCAATTGATTGCTATGGGTATAGGGTATTTACGACTGATAGATCGAGATGTCATAGAACTTTCGAATTTACAAAGACAACACTTGTATAGTCCAAAATTTATAGGCTACCCAAAAGTAGAGGTTGCTTCCAATCGACTTAAAGAATTGAATCCATACATCAGAGTGGACCCCTTCCCTATCTCCTTACATGAGAGGAATGCTGAGGAATTGCTTAGGGGGATGGATGTTGTTATCGATGGATTGGACAGCGCGCGTGCACGTTATGCCATAAATAGAGCTTGCATTAAGCTCAAAATACCCTATATTCATGGATCGGTAATAACCACTTTTGGTAATGTGTCCGCAATAATTCCAAATGAAACACCTTGTCTTGAATGTTTCTATGGAGACATTAAGGATGAGGATTTACCAACTTGTGCTACAGCAGGAGTACATCCATCTATAATAGGGATAATAGCAAGTATACAAGTATCTGAAGTTATAAGGGTAATTCTAGGAGAGAAGCCCTTGCTTATGAATAAATTACTTCACTGTGACCTACAATACATGACGTTTGAAGAAATGAACATCTCTCGGAGTGAAAGTTGTCTTGTTTGTGGCCAGAAACCTGCTGCGCAATCTGTGCCTATAAAGCAAGAGCTTGTAGAAGAACTCTGCGGGAGAAGCGGAAAAAGAGTATATATGGTTATTCCACGAGAGACTTTCGAAATATCCATGAGTGATTTAAACGAATTTTTAAGGAATAATGGATTTAAAATTCAAGTAAAGGCTAATCTTGGTATAACATTCAACAACAATAAGGAAATAACTAGTAGCATACTGAAGAGTGGGATAGCAATAGTCGAGGGTGTTGAGAATATGAATGATGTGCTCGACTTTTATAACAAAATAATTGTTGATGGTTTAGGAATTCATCAATCTCATATAAAATAATGCAATTCGATCAGAATTGTAATGACTAATTATGACATAAAAAAAGGAAATCGTGTGAGTTGAAAACAAGAGATATTGCCTTAATAGCAATTTTTTCAGCCATTTGGATGGCCTTACAAGTTCAATTCAATCCAATTGTAGGCCGCTTTTTTATAGGGCCCTTTTCACTTCACGGTTCTGTAAATCGAATTGTTGGACGGTGTCTCCTTACTGTCCTTGCTGAGCGAACTGAAGGTTTCGCGCGTGCGCTGCTGGAAATACAATGGCTCAACATAATAAGCATTAGGATGGTGTCTTAGAATGCGTGATTTACAAAAAGAGTTGAAAGATTGTGCTCTGAATATGCATCTGCCTTCTTTTTATTCTTGGTTATTAAAGTTAGGAGTGGGTTTTACCCCGATCATTCGTATTTCAAAAAAGATGAATAAATTTGATAAAATAGCTCGTATTTTAGCAAAACTTGAATTTACTAATTTTGGGGAGTCTATAAAAGCCAAACCGTTTGCAACAATGTATTATCGTAATTTAATCTCTGGCAATCTTGTTGGAAAAGTTAGAACTGTGTCGGCTACCTCTGGTAATTTTGGTTTAGCAGGGTCATTTCTTTTACTTGATAAATCCGATTTCAGTTTATGTATGTCCAAGAAAACCATTGATGAAAATCAAGGATTGACACGCAAATTACTTCAAAATAAAACGAAAATCGAAATATTTTCTGACAGATATTGCCCAACCGTCGCTGCCAAGAGAGGTGAAGCCATAGCAGCAGCCAGGATCATGGAAAACATTGATCAGGACATAATTAACTATGACCAATACGATGATATAGGAAATCCATTATCCCATTATTTGACGACAGCCCCTGAAACCTATCGCCAAATTTCTGAGAATCCAACCCATTTTGTTACAAGTCTTGGAACATGTGGAACTATGATTGGTTGTGGTCATTACCTAAAGAAAGTAATCCCTGATATCAAACTTATCGGTCTTATTCCACAGGAGGCACACCATCAATTAGGATTAAGAAGCAAAGAAGAACTTGGGGCTACACGTTTTATTGAAGAAGTTGAAAATATCTGTGATAGGTTTATAGAAGTAAAAGATGTTGATGCTTACAATAGTATGCTCAAGCTAGGAATGCTAATATTCCATCTGGCATCTCTAGTGGCACGAATTATTGTGGGGCATTACAGATTGCTAGAGAGCTATATGATGAGCAAAAAGAAGGATTGGTTGTAACATTATTTCCGGACTCGTGTGAAAATTATGAAGATTTTCTAAGAATGCACCTATACAACATCACGGGCATAAAATTCGATAGGGATGTTTACAAAAAATTTAAAAAACTTTCAGTCAAAGCGAAAAGAGAAAGAAATAAGCACTTATCCTTACTAAAAGCTGGAAGAGTAGAGTTATTTGATAAATTGAATAACATAAAAGATATTGATTTTAATTAACAGAATTGGAAGTGACAATTGGAAGAAAAGCGTTCGCGTGCATCAATTTACGCCCATATTATGTGGAATTTTCAAATGTTAGCGCGCAAGCTTACCTGAAATTAAATTTCTGGAGGTGAATTGTATGGTTAAAAATAAGAATAAAGTTCTAATTATCTGCTCTAAAGGAACCCTTGATATGGCCATTCCTCCATTTATTATAACTACAACTGCAGCAGCGATGGGAATGGAAACTCATCTATATTTTACTTTCTGGGGGATGGACATTATCACCAAAAAGAAGTGTGGCAATTTAAAGATTACCCCAATTGGAAATCCCTCCCTACCAATCCCCAACATAGTTGGGGCACTTCCTGGAATGACTGCTATGGCGACCAAAATGATGAAGAAAAAGATCAAGAAGAATAAAATACCATCAATACAAGAATTTATCAAGATGGCCAAGGATGCAGGAGTTAAATTCCATGCATGCACGCCTACCATGAATCTTATGGGCATAACAAAGGACGATCTTATTTCGGAAGTAGATGATATAATAGGTGCAGCTACATTTGTAGATCTTGCTAAAAATGCTACAATAACATTATTCATATAAATAGTTTGCATACGAACTAGAATTTTAATAGATTTGAGGAAGAGCTAGTTACTATTGAAGTCATTATTCGATTTTTTCCAAATAATAAACTAGCACATTCGCTCATCTCCGATAATGTATTGTAAGGATTTGTGGAAGATATGGGGTAGTACAATGCTTTCGATAAATTGATTGATATCTGTTAAAAAAAACGTGTTAATAGAGAGAGCTATATTGGTAACGCTGGAGAGTAAGATAACAAATATAATCATGAAGGTAGCAAGATGTGGAATTCCTGTCTCTGTTCCTATGAGGATGCTATCATCATCAAGTATTTATACTGCTGAATTAACTGGAATAACTTTAATATGCTTTACAGAGGAAGAAGGATGAAAATATATTCTCATCCTAAATATATGAAGCCCCTTAAATGACTTAAATAAATTACTGCATTGGGTAAGTGGGATAGATGAAGAAAGTCAAAGCATTAGCCATGTTTTCAGGCGGCTTAGATAGCACATTGGCAATTAAGGTTATGCTAGAACAAGGGATTGAAGTCGAAGCTTTAAGCTTTACAACTCCTTTTTGTCTTTGCGAAGGAAAAGGAGGATGTGTAATTTCAAAAGCTGCTAGAAAGTTAGATATTCCATTGAAAAAAATTTCGATTGAACAAGATTATTTCGAAATCGTGAAGAATCCTAAATATGGTTATGGTAAATATATGAACCCATGTGTCGATTGTCGAATCTATATGCTAAAAAAGGCAAAGAAATATGCTGAGATTATTGGAGCCCAATTCATAATTACTGGAGAAGTATTAGGCCAGAGGCCCATGTCACAACGCAGGAAGACTTTGGAAATAATCGAAAAAGAAGCTGGATTAGTCAACAAGATAATTCGACCATTATCTGATAAGCATTTCTCTGAGACTGAGGCTGAATTGAAAGGTTTGGTTGAAAAAACAAAGCTTTTTGATATAAGAGGCAGATCTAGAAAAAAACAAATGGAATTGGCCAAGAAATTTGAAATAAATGAATATCCTTGTCCATCTGGCGGGTGTTTGTTGACATATAAAGAATTTGCTGCAAAGGTAAAAGATATCTTGAAATATGATGATATATTGGACTTTAAGGTTATAGCCTTATTAAAGATCGGAAGACATTTTCGTTATGGAAAGAATAAGATCATAGTTGGAAGAAACGAAGAAGAAAATAGTCTACTTTTATCTCTCAAAGGTGAAGCTGATAATTGGTTCGAGGCCATAGGTTATGGGAGCCCAATTACTTTACTTCAAGGTCCAAAAACAGAGGATGCTATTAGAATGGCTGCATGTGTAACTGCTAAGTATTCAGACTGCGGAGGTCCATTAGTTAATGTTAAATACGAGGGTAAGACGAAAAATGGAACATTTTTTGTGGAGCCAATAGTAGATGAACTCTTATATAAAATTAGAATTTCATAAAAAGAAATTTTAAAGAAACGCGCGCTTAATGATTCTTTTTACTTAACTTTCCTAATTATGAAGCGAACTATATCATCCTCGACATGAAATTGTAGAATTTCCTGCTCAATATTCTTAATTAGACTCTTGATATCCATCTCAGCTGCTGGGTCGTCAGCAACAACTTCTAGGATTTCTCCCACTTGCATCTTATCAATTTCTATCTTCGTTCTAACAACTGGTTCAGGGCAATATAATTTAAGACAATCTAATTTTCGATCGGGTTTAAAATTTTTAGACAAAGTGCTTATTTCCATATATAAATTAATTATCGAATAAAACTGTTATAAATTCTTTTATATTAACTAATTCATTATGGAGGACACTCTGAACTTTTTAAAATTTTAGCTCACTATAATATGAAAGTATATCTGATGAAAAATAAATTCATGCGCGCTTCTCATTTACCGATCGGTTTTCGGTAAATCCATATTATAAGTGGAAGCACTAATGCTAGATACGTAAAATGAACCATTAATCTAGCCCACTCTGCCGCTATAGTATAGCCGAACATCACAGCAAATATTGAACCAACTATGCCTTTATGATGTAAAGGACTATCGTTCGGTATATTCAAGATAAAAGCATGTTCACTTAACCAACCAACTTCAATCCCGACATCTATAGAATATTCTATAAGTTCATGTACTCCATAACCAGCTAAGCCTCCTGCTAAAAGCACGAGCAAAATACTTGTGAAATAAAAAAATTTTCGAATGTTGATTCTCATACCGAGAACAAATATTATATAAGCTATAACAAATGAAGCTAATGCTCCAAGAGAAGCCCCAACTAGAGTACCAATAACATCGTCCATTAAGAAAGGAGTCAAAAAAAGCACAGTTTCAAGACCTTCTCGAAATACTACGATGAACGAAAAAGAAACCAAGGCAATGGTTGCACCTCGAGTTGTAATGGTCTCTAACTTTCTTTCTATGTCAATTTTAATTTCTTTTCCTTTTGTGGCCATCCAGTAGATCATAGAAGATAACACAGAAACTGCAATAATAGCTGCTATTCCTTCAAACAATGCTTTTGTAGGTCCAGCAAGACTGCCATATACAAACCAGATGGAGGCCCCAAAAATAAAACTTGCTGCAACTGCAATATAAACGCCGTACCAAACATGACGTGTCAGTGAATTTCTCGTTGTTCTTACTAAATAAGCCAAGATTATGGCTATTATAAGGGCAGCTTCCAACCCCTCTCTAAAAACCAACAAAAATTGACCTATCAATAGAATCACTAATTAATTTTGGCCCAAACAATAGACGTAATATTCCGTCTCAATTTTTCAATTTTATTTCACAACAAGAGAAATAATTAACGTGTACACGTTCCTAATATAATTCTCTTCTATCATGATTAAGAGTTTGCTAAAATTATGGTCACGTTTTTCGCAATTCTTACGGATCCAACTTGTCCTTCGTGCAAATGCTAACTGCATATTTTTAGACGATATTTTATTTCTAAATTTTTTTCTTTAATATAACATAGGGTGTGTGCCAGTGCTTGTAGCTTAATACATTAGATAATCTTAGGGATATAAATCGTTGACACACATCCTTCATCTTTAGCAAGTTGTGTCTACCGACATTAATTCCACGCAAGAATGCTACATATTATGTCAATAAACCATATTCACTCCAATTAAGCATCCATATAGGAGCAAGTCTTCTATATGCAATAGAAGAGCGATATATGTAATTCTTATTTGTAACTGCAGAAAAGAAAAAGCCTACGCCTTGAATGTATTTAACTCTATTATTCTTTTAGAGCGAGTACACTACTTATCTATTCGCCGTTACTAATTGCCCAATATTTTCATTAAAGTGGCGAAAACTTTATTTTGTTAATAATATACCCAAAACCGATTGTTATGATTGGTATCATTAAGTAAGTTACGCCGATATCTGCCATATAGTCAAGTAACGACATTGCCATGGGACCGGTTGAGAACATAAAAAGATCTATTGCAATATTTATTATAAACCATATAATCCCCAATATCAGGCCCTCTTTCAAGTAATTCTTCTCAACCTTCCTAAAGTAAAAATACATCAAAGTGACTAGCGTAGCTGAGATCGTTACAGGCATTATGGATTCAAACAGGGGTCTGTTTAATTCATGAATTGGATAAATGATGATTGCAATCACGAAAGGGATTAACCAGGATATAAATCCCAGCACCAAAGCCATTTTCAAAGATTTCATTTTATCTCTCTTTTGATTTTTTATAATGTAGAAGAATGATTAAACTATATATAAGATATGAAGAGATATATTGCTTTACAGAGCGATATGAAAGTACTGAATATGATATCATTTTTACATTGTGCGCTTATCACAAATGATATGTTGTTGAGGGCGAGACATAAGAAATTTGAAATCACTCTCTAATAAAATAGAAAAGTTAAGAACCTAGTTAGTAGATAGAAATAATCTAGAATTAAAATAGAGTTGTAAGAAAATGGCATTTTGTATAAAATGTGGAAAAGAAATTCCTGAAGGAGCTGAATTTTGCCCTAACTGCGGCACTCAAATTGCTTCTACAGAAAAGTCCGAAAAAAATGAATACTTAGGAATAGGCGGTACTTTAATCTTAATTGGAGGCATTTTAGCCATTATTTTCTCCTTTTTCTCTATAATAGGCGCAACATATATGTCCTATTGGGGAGGGATGATGGGGGGATGGTCAAGGATGCCCCATATGATGGGTAGATGGGGAATGCCTATGATATTCGGAGACTGGATATTAGGCTTGGCCATAGGAGCAATAATCTCAATAATATTAGGAATTCTAGCCATCTACGTATACGGGAAGATTAGAGCAGGAGAAGTCAGAAGCGGTGGGACAATCGCTATCGTAATAGGTATAATAATGTTGGTAACTATGAACTGGCTTCCTGGTTTCGTAACCCTGATAGGAGGAATTCTCTGTTACACTTCAAAATAATGTTGAAATGTGTAAACTGAAGATATGGATATTGTGCGAACTAGCTAGAGTTCGATAATTTCTTTTTCCTAATTTTTTTCAAAGATTTTCTAGATCTTTTATCGAAACAAGTTTAATTTATTCTTTACAAAGATCTTCTTGAATGTTTCCAGTCGCGCGCGCGTTTATTCTTAGCTAGATTTTATCTTTTACTTCAGGGAAATTAGCTTTAGACGTTCTTATCGACTTATGCATAACTGTTAATACTATTGCCCTATTTTCACAAGAGGGTCTATGTTCTAGACCGCCTCTTACTGTGATACATTCACCTTGATTTAGGACAGTTTTTGATTCTTTTGTCTCTAGAGTAAAGTCACCTTCAAGAACTAAAAAGAACTCATCTTTTGGATGCGTATGAAATGGAAAAGCACCTTTAAAATATGCTATTCGCACAACATATTCCTTATCAACTTCTGCAAGGTCAAATGGTGAAAAGGTATCTAAATTAGTAATGATCTTTTGAATTTCATATTTTTCGCTTAACATATTAATTCCTCAATATATTAACTGCAATATTTTTTAATAGAGTTATATAAATTTGAGTCTAATTCTAACGATGATTATTATTGCTAATACATGAAACATGCGCTTTTAAATTTGAAAAATGATGGAATAAGAAATTAAATTCAGATTCATTAAATTAATCTTAAACACATGAAAGAAAAATAGATGTTATTAGTGCGATAAATCATACTAAAATATTGTATGCGCCAATAAAGATTAGAACTGCTCCAATTAAACGAAACATATAAGTTTGCTTTGTGTGTTTTTCAGCAATCAGTTTTGGATTAATTTGCGATATTATAAAACCTAAAATAACAATAAAAACTCCATGTGTAGCAATCAATGCTTCAGATAACGATACTGAAAATTTCATTGCAAAGAACATTGTAATAAAACTTCCATATAAAAACACATTAGCTAGGATAGCATACGGTAATGTTGACTTTAGATTTCTCTTTAAATCGTTTTTTATAGATTTTTTCAATACAAATGGTGTGCAAGCCAAGAACAAAGGTATGCTAAAGATATGGATCCAACCAGTAAAATTAAAATTATCTATCTCTTGCAAGACAGGTTTGCTTGAAATATTCTGCATGGCCCATAAAAAAGTAGTGGTAAAAAATAACCATAAAGTTTTGTTTCTATAAAGACTCTTTAGTTCCATTCCCTCATTCCATGACGTCATTATTGCTCCAAATACTATCAAAAAAATCCATGCGATAACCTCATAGCCATAGAACTCATCCAACAAAATGAAGCTTAATGGTATAATGAGCATGGGTCTTGTGCTCAGTATTGGGCCGGCAGTAGTTACATCTCCTAAACTTAAGGCATAAAAAAATATTAAGCTTCCGACAAAATAAGTGACCGATGCGAAAATTAGTAGAAGCAAAGAATTAAAAGAAGGAAACATCATTGGAGAAACGGTCCAAGATATTATGGGGAAAGCTATTATGGTTATGGCTGTTGATAGATAAAAAAATGCAAGACCTTTCATTCGATTTGCAATGGTATATTTATTAACTATATTGCGTAGGGCGAAAAAAAAACCAGTAAAAATTGCTGCAATCATGAAAAATTCCATTCGATCGCCAACAAAATTAATTGTGTTCTTATCCCTTATTGTATGCGCATATAAATTATTATCTAGCATTTCAATCCTAAAGAAACATAAAAAATTGCTAACAAGTTAATTTAATTGATTATTTTTTTGCGTGCTCACGAGGTTCGAAGTTCTAACAATGGAAGGGAATGTTCTATAAAAAGGCAAGGAGCTTATCCCACATCTACATTTAACTATAGGAGCTTATGATGGAGGTGATAGGGGGCCATCTAGACAGGGCAATTGTTTATACGACTCTCGAACTTTTCTTCGCTGAAATCTAGGGGTGTAATTTTGTGAAGCGCGAGGATAAAGTTTCAGGGGGATTAAAGATTATGCTTCCATTCGGAAAATTATAATATTTAGTGTACGCTTGGGAAAATTTAAAACTCAGTTAAAATTTTAAAAAGTCACAAAGACATTTTAATAAACGTATAAATAGCGTTCGCGCTAGGAATGGATGCATTATAAATGGTTAAAATAGTGGATCTCTCTCAAGAGATATATAATGGTATGCCGGTCTTTCCGGGCCATCTACCAACAGTAGTTTTTCCTTATAGAATCCATGAGGAAACTAAAGGACAAACGCATGGCACTAAAGGAGACCTTTCTTACACGATTTTTGGTTTACTAATGTGCGACCATGGCCCAACTCATGTAGATTCTATTTGGCATGTAACCAACAAGCCAGGAGCCAAGAAGATAGATGAAATACCTTTGGAAAAATTCTTTACTCCAGCCATTTGTTTGGATTTTTCTCACATAAAGCCCAAAGGAATTATATCGACGAAAGAGATCGAGAGCGCATTAGAGAAGGCTAAGCTTACTGTAGAAAAGGGAGATACTGTTCTTCTATACACCGGACACTATGATAGGACTTATCCAAATCCAGAATATATGACGGAAAATTCCGGGTTGGACAGAGACGGGACAGTTTGGTTTGTTGAACGTGGCGTAGTGAACATTGGTATAGATTCTACTACTTTGGATTCCACTGGTAACACTTGTAAGAATTTCTTTCCAGCACATGAAGCTTGCGGTGAATTTGACTTGATGAATATAGAGAATTTATGCAATCTAGATAAGGTAGCAAGTAAACGCTTTACTTTCGTCGGATTACCACTGAAAATCCGTGGAGGGACAGGTTCGCCTATTAGAGCAGTTGCAGTTCTTGAAACTTAAGCTATTGAAATACATAGGCAATAAATTTCCCATATCCTTTTTTTTGAAAGCGCACACTAATGCATTATAAACAAGTTTTGGAAGAGTGAGGCTTTATGGCCCGAAAGGATTCTACACTCTTTTAAATTAAGAACCCTGTCTTATTATAGCCACAACGGGAAGTTAACCCACGATATCGCATGGGTCCAACGATTATTAATAGAATTATAAGAAAAGGAGTTTAGTCTTTAAGCCATCTTCTAATAGCAAAGATTGTTGATATTGCTCCGACAAGGCCAACTAAAGTAAAGTAAGGAGTTAAAATGTTAAGTTTGCTTATTGGCGCATAGATGTCACTGACAGGTCTTATAGTTGGATCATTTAAGAAGTGGATTTACTTCAGAGGAGGAGTAAAAAGAAGCGATATAAAAAAATGCAAAGATTGCGAAGATTTCATAGAATGCAAGGATTTCTATTGTAGACTAATATCTTATATTATCAAAGGTGACTTCTTTGGTCCCTATCCAAAATGTAGTTAAATCCATTTTGGCCTTAATAGTCGAGTAATAATTGGAGAAAATAATTTCATGGCCAAGCCACGTTTTGCATAGAATAGCAAGGCAAAAGGAATTAATAGCAGTATAATTAGAAGCCAATGTTGTGCTAGTAAGAGTGATAATTTATTGATTGGAACAATTTCCCCACCAACGGGA
>JAOZGV010000006.1 GCA_026015225.1 Candidatus Bathyarchaeota archaeon | reverse complement strand
ATCCATTCTCATTACAAGAATGAACCTAGCTGACAACCTTGCAGCATCTGCCCATCTTATCATGGGAGAATCATCGGAGAGCACTCCAGTAGTTTTGATTCGGGGCGCTCCGGTTGAAATTGTTGATAATTATGATCCAGATGAAGTTATTATTCCAAAAAGCGAATGCATGTATATGAAGGTATTTTTGCCGGAAGAAACGGATAAATAATTAAACGAAAAAATTTCTTACCAATTTTAGAAAAGAAAGTTTTCTATGAGCACACTAGGTAGACTTTATACCTCTCTATTTTTTTATATATTAAGGTGTTGTTTATGAGTTATGATAGTAAAAGTTTAGATAACATTCTGGCTAACATGACTTGGCCGCAAGTTAAAAAGGCTGTTAAAAAAGGTAAAGTCGTCATAATACCCACAGGCTCAATTGAGCAACATGCAACAGCCCTACCTCTAGATGTTGATAGTAATAGTGTCTACAGCATTGCTGAAGCGGTGGCAATAAAGACTGGACAGATCGTCACACCGCCGTTGGTTTTTGGAGCATCGTCTTTATGGCGCCAATTCCCAGGAACAATGTATCTTAGACCTGAAACTTTCAAGATGGTCATTGAAGATCTTATATACAGTCTCTTGGAGGATGGTTTCAAAAAAATCTTCATACTAAATGGACATAGACCGAACATGTGGTACCTCGACCCAGCAGTTACAGATATTATTGACAAATACATTGAAAAATACAAGTTTATTATTGCTTTCTCATCATATTGGGATATGCCAGGCGTTCGTGATGACTTGGCTAAGTTAAGAAAGGGAGAGATAGGAAGTATGGGTCATGCTTGTGAAGCTGAGACCTCTATTCAACTACATTTGCGACCTCACCTAGTAAGAAGAGATGAACTTAAGAAGCTCAAACCTAGCAAAGTGATGTGGGATTGGACATTAGATAGACCAATGCCTCAAATCTACACAAGACACCCATCTCCAGAGAGGATTACGGGGGTCATGGGTGACCCTACATGCGCATCGGCAGAATCTGGTGAGAAGTTCTTCAATGCTATTGTGAATAGAATTTCACAATTTATTTCGGATTTCGCTGCCGGGAAGACAGATAAATATGTTCTCCTTAAGTAGAACCAATTCAATCCAATTCCAAAAAGCTCACCCTCAAGAATAAGAGAAACTAAAGGGATGAAAATTTTGGCGATTAAATTCGGAGTTCAGATTTGGACAGAAGAATTTGATTTTGAAGGATACAAAAAAGCATGGTGTGAAATTGAGGATATGGGCTATTATTCAGCCTTTAATTTCGATCATTTCTATCCCATGTCAAATATAACAAGCCAATACATGCTTGAAGCTTGGACTCTTCTACCTTATCTAGCAACACATACAAAAAAACTAAAATTGGGGATTCTGGTAGCATGCAACTCATATAGATATCCTTCTGTCTTGGCAAAGATAGCATCAACAGTCGATGTCATAAGTGATGGAAGGTTAGAATTCGGAATAGGAGCAGGATGGCATAAACCTGAATACGATGCTTACGGCATACCCTTTCCCTCAGCTGGAGTTAGAATCAAGCAGATGGAAGAAGCTACAGAAATCATTAAAAGAATATGGACGCAAGAGAAAGCCAACTTTGAAGGAGAATATTATAACATAAAGGATCTAGTTTCCTACCCCAAACCTATCCAGAAACCTCATCCACCCATAATAATTGGCGGGAGAGGTAATAAGATGTTGCGAATAGCAGCAAAGTATGCTAACATTGCAAGTATCCTTAATTGCTCGCCAGAGGAGTACATCGAAAGACTTGATGTGTTGAAAAGGCATTGTTCAGAAATCGGGAGAAATTTTAGGGATATAGAGAAAAGTTGGCACGGTCACGTAATAGTTGGAGATAAAGATGAGGTAAAAAGACAAGCCCTGATGATGAAGGAGGGATCTGCAATCAAGTCGGTACAAGACATGAGCATAGAAGATTTTCTAGCAAGAATGATTATCGGCACTCCTGAAGAATGTATAAATCAGTTCCAGAGTTATATTGATGCTGGAGCAACATATTTTACATGCCATTTTCCATTTCCAGAAGATCTTAAGCCTTTGAGGATTTTCATGGAGAAGGTGGCCCCGTCCTTCTCATAAATACTAAGTACTCTACAAAAAAATGATACACACGGTGTGCTCTAGAGTTATATTCAAGACACTGGTACGCTCAATTTACAAAAGTTTTAAAATTTTAGAAGATAACGAAGAATTCATAAGAAATATTTCATGCGCGCGGATTATTTTGATTTTTCCTATTAAAAAACCCTTTATAAAAAAATGAGGGGGTTAATTTTAGTTAAAAACTCAATGGAACAAATAGTTTTATATAATGTCTAAGCTTCTCCCAATTTTTTCAAATGCTTTTAGTGCATATTCCAATTGGTCTTTTGTGTGATGTGCGTTAATGATGGTTCTGATTCTATCTGTCCCCCTAGGGACTATCGGAAAACTGAATGCTTGGACATAGATTTCTTCTTCTTCATATAAACGTTTGCTCAATTCCTGAGCTTTTTCTGGAGTACCTACGATGATTGGTATTATAGGAGTTTCACTTACTCCAGTGTTGAAGCCCATACTCCCTAGTTCTTTTTTGAAATATTTTGTATTATCCCAGAGATTCTGATGGCGTTGAGGTTCCCTATGTACAATTTCCAGCGCTTTCATAGTAGCCCCGCATACTGCAGGAGAAAGAAATCCTGTAGAAAATAGGTATGGTCTCGATCTTCTACGAAGATAGTAATATAAATCGTCACTTCCGGCGACATAACCACCAACAGTGCCAATAGCTTTTGATAATGTGCCCATTACCATCTCAACTTTTCCATGCGAATTAAAATGTTCTACTGTGCCTCCCCCAGTTTTTCCTAGCACTCCCGTTGCATGCGCATCATCTATAAAAATGAAAGCGTCGTGTTTTTCAGCCAACTCGATCATTTCCGGTAACTTACAGATATCCCCATCCATACTGAATACAGAGTCGGTGATTATCATAGTCTTTCCTTCAGCCCGCTCTTTAGCACTTTCTTTTAGCTTATTGTCCAGATCCTCCATATCGAGGTGCTTGTATACTATACGACCGGTTCCTTTTGCCATTCTGCAACCATCGATAACGCTTGCATGGTTTAGTTCGTCACTTGCTATTGTATCCCCAGGTACCATCACGGGCCAGATTCCCCCAAAATTGGCTACATACCCTGTCGGGAAGCAAAGCGCCATATCGGCTCCTTTGAACTCACCTAATTTTTTATCAAGTTCTTCCTGTATTTCATATGACATTATACCTCTACCAGTTCCCATCCCAGCTCCGTATTTATCGATAGCATCTTTTCCTGCTTGCATCATTTCTGGATTATCGGCGAGTCCCAGATAATTATTGGCACATAAGACTAGAACCTCTTTTCCATCAAGGATGGATTTTGTCGAGTTTGGTCCACCTAGAATTCTAATATGCGCTAGAAAGCCTGTTCTCTTTAATTCATCTACTTGTTCTTTTAAGAATTTTTCATACTTCGCATTTGCCAAAAAAATTCACCTGAGGACTATAGTTATCTCACTACGAGTTTAAAATATTTTCATTCTAAAATGAGAAAAATTCATAATACAAATAATATTTTGATTTACTTTCAGTTACGCGCGCCCGTATTGCCATATCGAATATTAGGTACAGTAAGATCTAATATGGAGTGAATGATTTTAAAAAAAATATATGTTTTATAGAGATATCCAGAAAACAAATTATTTTTGAGTTTTTTATCCTCCCATCGGAGGAGACATGATGGCTAATTTTTCTCCGTCTTTGAGTTTCGTATCAATCTTATATGAGGTGGATTGGTTTTTTTTACCAACTTGGTACAGTAGATATCCCCTTGGTCTTCCTGTCATTCCATCAAAAATATATTTTTTGACAGGTTCTCCGAAACGAGTTGATAATTCCTCAAACAGATTAGCAACGGTTGCTCCTTCGGGCAGTTCTATATCTGTTTCCTTCAGACCTAAAATTTGTCTTAAAGGTGAAAAAAAGAAAATTTTGACTTTCATGTATTATTCTCTTTCATTTGAGTTTTAAAATATTAATCGGAAGCCATAGAATCGAGGCCCAATTCAATGAGTTTTTCCTTTGTGGGCTTTCCTTGCTCGTCCCATCCTCTTTTTGAATAATATTCATCAAGCATTTTGTTTATATCCTCATCTGTAAACTTATGGCCTTTAGCTGGTCCCGAAGGCAGAGGTTCCTTGAAACGTGGAGGTACAGTATCATGCTCTCTTTGGAATCCTTCTCTCCAATTAAACATTCGCGTTATATTCCATATACGTTCGCCGTATTCGGATAACAAACTTGAGTATGTCGCATCCCATCCTGTCACAGCTGAAAATAATGAAGCATAACTTTCATTAGTTATCCCCGCATGGCTGAAAATTTCGCACATCAAAAGCGAATAAAGAGCTGCATAATGATGTTGTTCCCAAATGACAAGGTCTGGTTTTCCTTTGATGCTTACCCTTTCAGTTGGGTATCCACCTGGCCAAGCTAGACCAAAAACCTCGAGTCCAACAGGATTAGACCTTTGGTGGCATCCTCCCCTGTCGGCCGTCATTAATGCCAATCCTACTCCCGGAGTGCCTCTTGGAGCCCACGCTGGCGATTCCAATCCCTTTATATGGATCGCAAAATTTTCAGTTCCCTTCCCAATTTTCTTTGCTGCCCTCATGACACCTTCGGCTAAAATATTACCGATGCCTTTTCTATATGCAATCATGTTTATCAGCTCCATCATGTTCTTCCAGTTTCCAAAGGATAAGTCTAAACCGCCTAGATCTTTTTTCGTAATTATTCCTTTCTCGAAGCACTCCATTGTAAAACCTACTATATTACCAGTCGTGATAGCATCCAATCCCAGTCTATCACAGAGATTTTGAGAATATGCAAGAGCATCGACATTACCTACCGCACAATTAGTACCTAACAAACCCACATTCTCGTATTCAACTGTATCACAAACCGTGCCTTTATAAGGTCCTTTTTTTATCATCCCAATCTTAGAACAATGAAGTGGGCATGCAAAACATCCATATTCTCTTAACCAGAAACTTTTTCTTTGGCCTTTGTCATTCAGATTCTCTGCGATATCTGAGGTCTGATCCTGGAAGTTTTTATAAGGAAGAACAGCTTCTTCATTCGAGAAATCGACGATTGCAGGAGTTCCTCCAGCTTGTAGTTTAGGAGCAAAAAATTTATCGGTTATACCCATATCATGAGAAATCTTTTGTACCTCTTTCTCCAATCTATCATAATCGGCTACCGAAATGCCATTTGTTCCTCTCACAACCACAGCTTTCAAATTTTTTGATCCCATGACTGCACCAGCGCCACCTCTTCCAGCTTGTCTATGTAAGTCACAATCTACCAATGCAAATTTGACTAAATTCTCACCAGCCGGACCTATACATGAGACTTTGGCAGTTTTTTCATTCACTTCACTCTTTAATACATCGTAAATCTCATAAGTGTTAAGTCCCCATAAATGTTGAGCGTCTTTAATTTGTATGTCGTCATCAAAGATTTGGAGGTAGACCGGTTTCTTAGCTTTCCCACTTATAATTACGACATCATACCCAGCATACTTTAACTCTTGGCCAAAATCTCCACCAGCGTAGGTATCATTGAATGTGTTAGTAAGGGGCGACTTGGTAACAAGACAGTATCTAATACATGGTGCGAGTGTGCCTGTTAAAGGTCCCGTAACATACATTATCGGATTCTTAGGGCTATATGGATCCGTTTTAGGTGGAAGAAGATCATATAGCAATTTTGCACCGAATCCTTTTCCTCCTAAAAATTTCTTAGCAAATTTCATATCAAGAGGATCTGTACTTATTTCATCCTTTCTAGACAGATCAATTTTTAAAATTTTTCCAGCGTACCCGTTTCCCATATTTATTGACCTCCAATCTTTATTAGCTTGACTGCCTCAGTTGGACAGAATTTGACGCATGCAGGATCTCCATCGCAGATGTCGCATTTCAATGCTTTATTAGACGCAGGATCGATTTTGATTGCTCCGTTGATAGGACAGGCTTTTATACACATTTCGCATCCAGTACATTTTTCTCGTATAATCCTTACTATTCCCATTTTTTCATCTTTTTCAATTGCACCATAAATGCAACTCTTCATGCAATGTGGATCTTCACATTGAACGCATAAAGAGGGAATGGCGGCCATTCCTTCACTCTTCAATTCAATTTCTATTGCAGCATATCTTGGTTTATACATGCCTAATTTTTTTTGAGAGCAAACGAGTTCACAAATTCTGCATCCTGTACATAAATCAAAAAATCCTTCTACCCTTTGTCTTACCAAAAGGGCACCTCCTATTCTCCTGAAAATATATAAAATTTTTTATTTAAGATTTTATGTACTGAAAAGTATGTATCTAAACTTTTTAAAGAAATCCTTGATGGTAATTTTTACACGCAAGTGCTGAATAGAGACTAACGAATTAAGTTTACTTGTATAAGTTAAAAATATTGTTTAAATTTCAAAAACATTTCATGCTCAAGGCGAATTATCATATGACCTTGGGTAAGATAAGAACCATAGGTTGTTTAGAGGTTGCCATAGCAGCTTGTATCTGGGGTTCCAATGGTGTAATTGTAAACCTAATACCTTTGTCTTCTTACGTCATCGCATTCTTCCGAGTCTTTTTTGGAACAATTGGCGTTTCCATTGGAATATTAATTTATAAAAGAATGGAACTAATAAAAGTTGAATATTCACTAAAAAAGTTAATTAGTTTAGGAATTTTGTTATGCTTAGGTTGGGGTCTTTTATTTGAGGCAATGAAACACCTTCCTATAGCTGAAGCTGTACTATTGAATTATATGGCCCCTATATTCGTCACCATACTAGCATTGATATTTTTCAAAGAAAAGATTGGTAAGAGGATTGTAATCTCGCTAGTTTTGTCTATGATCGGCATTATATTAATCGTCTTTTCAAAAAATGGTTTTGAAGGGGTAAATATTTTTGGTACTATCATAGGTTTATCAGCAGGTCTAGCTTATGCCATTTTCATATTACTTTCTAAAGATGCTTTGAGAAGCTTATCTAATTATACCTTAGTTTTATATTCTAACTTTTTTGCCACCATTATATTGGCCCCATCTTTAATAACTGAACGCCTTTCATTAACTTGGAATAACTGGTTGATGTTATTGATTCTTGGAGTAGTAAACACAGCTTTTGCAGTATCCCTGTTTTTCAGAGGATTAAAAAAGATTAAAGCTCAGGAAGCAGCAATACTCTGTTATTTGGAACCTGTAAGTGCTGCGTTTTTTGGATTTTTATTTTTGGGGCAGATCCTCACTCCAATAGTTGCAATGGGAGGAGTTCTAGTTATTTTAGGGGGCTATATAATAATATCACAGCAGGAGAAAGAAACTCGCTCTAAAATCTAGTCAGAGGATATAAAGGATTCATTTTAAATTCGATACAACATAAAGGCACCAGTAGTCCTCTTGTCCTTTATTAACTGCTTTATGCGATTTATTTCGAGGAAGGTATACAGCAGATCCCGCTTCTACCTCTTCAATGCCTTCTTCATCTTCAAAAATTGCTGTCCCATTCAAAACATAGATTAGTTCATCAGATTCTTCGTGTTTATGCATATCCATCGATTTACCTGCTGAGCATTTAAAAAGCCCAATTTCTGATTTTGTCTTATCGTTTTTAAACAATATTTTACTGGAACCCCAAGGCTCTGGTTTTTCACCCACTTCTTTAGAGGATATGATTTTCAATATAAAACACCATAGAATCTATTTGTTTTCTTTTTCAATATATTTTTATCCTTATAATCTTGATTTTTATAGCATTTTATTTGAGCGGATTTTAAATCGACAAATACTTAAATAATAAATTTTCTAAAGAATCAATTTCAGGGATCATACAAATGGGCAAAATTATTATTGATGAGAATTATGCAGGAGCAGATTGGTATTTCATGTTACATCCCTTAAAAGCAATACTAGTAACAACTGCTGATATCGATGGAAATCCAAATATCTTGGCTGTAGGATGGTGTATGCCATGTTCACATAAACCCTGGAGGGTAGCAATTGCCATCCATCCTCTTAGATATTCTCATAAATTAATTGCGGAAACAAAGGAATTTACAATTAACGTTCCAACGGTAGAGCTAGCTTATCAGACACAATATTGTGGCGAGTATTCAGGAAGGGATGTTAATAAATTTAAAGAAGCTGGGTTAACGCCGAGTCCTGGAAAGAAAGTTAAGGCGCCATCAATAGAAGAGTGCGTCGCATTTATGGAATGTAAAGTAGTTAACCTTTTCAATACAGGCGATCACACAACCTTTATTGGAGAAGTAGTATATGCTGAAGCGGAAGAAGACTATATAAAAGCAAAATCTGATTCCAGAACTGTACCAAATAGATATTTTGACCCTGGAGCAGTCAAAACTCTTCTGCATCTAGGAGCAGATGCTTATGTAACCGCATCATCAGAATTATATAAACCAGATGTACCGCCCCCAGCAAGGAGTTGGAAGGAGCAGCAACTAGGTAAGAACTGAGAACTCTTTTATTTTTTTTTCTCAATTAAGAGTTCAATATTTTTTAATGTAAAATATCGATTTTTTTAAAGATGTCAAATTACTTTTGATTGTAATTTTTTATAGATTTATTTGGTGGAGAATTTACTTTGGAAAAGAAAAGAATTCATGCAATAGAAGACTTATGTACGGGTTGTCGACTTTGTCAATTAGTTTGCTCTCTAGAAAATACAAATGAGTTTAATCCAAAAAAAGCCAATATCAATGTAGCTCACATCGATGAACAGGGAATATACATACCAGTCGTAGATTGTGACAACGATGATTGCTCATCCAAGTCAGATAATAAGATACCTAAATGCGTCCAAGTTTGCGCTCCTGGAGCATTAATATATTCTACAATCAATGAGGCTGCAGAAATGAAGAAAGATTTAGTACGTAAAAGAGCAGTGCAACCTCTTTTCAAGGTATTTGCTCCTTGGAAATGGCCTTTTCCTTGGAAGGAATGGCCTTTTGAGAAGGTTGAAAATAATGGAAAATGAATGGTGCGGATGGAAAGGTAAGATTTTACGAATAGATCTTTCCAGATCAAAGATTTACACAGAGGAATTATCCAAAGATTTAGCAAAAAATTTCATAGGATGTAGAGGAATTAATTCAAAAATCTTGTACGATGAAATTAATCCAAAAATTCACCCTTTTGATCCTGACAATCTCTTGATCTGGGGAACAGGCCCGCTGGACGGTACGCCAATAGGAATGGGTAGATTTTCCGTAACGACAAAAGGACAAAGAAATACTATTTCAGAAGGTGGTCTTGGAGGCTTCTTCGCACCTGAACTAAAATTTGCCGGTTATGATCACATAGTTGTGAAGGGGAAAT
>JAOZGV010000184.1 GCA_026015225.1 Candidatus Bathyarchaeota archaeon | reverse complement strand
ATCCTTGCTTCAGGATTCTGGCCACCATCGATAAACCACTTCTCATGGGCTGATCCAGACAGCGTTGTAAAAGGAAAAACTATAGCCGGTCCCGCAATCGGAGTAAAAAAACCCGATGGTAGTATCTTCAGAAGAGGCGCAATAATGGGCGGATGGGGCATATTCGTAGTTAGTACTTACGAATGGCCAGAACTTGGGTATCTATATGCTCAAGCAGCAGCAAGTCCAGAAGGGCTCGTTGTAGGCTCAACAGTCTCCGGTTCGTGGATGGATGCGCAGAGATACAACCAAATGGGCGATCCCGATACTGTTGATCCAAGGTTCAGGGATTATTATGCCGATCCAGCTTGGTACACTGTCGCAGGACAAAGATATAGCGTGACTGCTGTCCAAGAGATAGCCGCTGAGAACTGTCCGCCAATTCTTTCTATCAACGGAGAGAACGAATATCTGCTTACACTTGACAAAGAGCTTAACAGAGCATGGCTAGGAGAGATTGATTCTGCTACTGCAGCAAAGAATTCAGAAGACCTTTGGAACGGCGTTACTGACAAGATAGGTAGAAATAAGCAGATATCGGACTGGAAGTGGCTTAAGGCACTATACATGTTCTAAACTCCCAAATTTTTTTTTATTTTATTGATTATAATGGTTTGAGTTTAATTGGGCGTCCGAAAAAGATTTGCAGGATTAAAAGGATGGTCTAATGATCTTGAGAAGTTCCCTACCATACTTATGATCCCAATTAGTATAATGCTTAATTTAATAGCAATTTTTCCCCTATTCATACTTGCTTATGCTGCAGTAACTGACTGGTCTCCATCAACTGGATCGTGGTTTAATGCTAATATTATATGGTATGGGAACCTCATTAGAATGGCCGAGGACACAATATTTCAAATGTCTATTGTAAGGACAGCTGCTATTGTTCTTATAGCAACTGCCTTGGAGTTCGCCTTTGGTCTTATCTTAGCCCTTTTATTTGTAGAAGAATTTAGAGGTAGAAGAATTCTTATATCGGTTTTCCTTCTGCCAATGATGGTTATTCCAGCAGTTTCAGGATATATGTTCTTCATGATATTTGGATCAGCTGGGCCGATTAACGCGATAATTAGTATTTTAATCGGTGAAACCTACACTCTTTCTTGGCTTACCCTTCCAAACTATGCATTGATGGCAACGATATTGATGGACGTTTGGCAGTGGACGCCTTTTATGTTTTTAATACTTCTTTCAGGTATGTTGGCTCTACCTGCAGATCCTATCAACGCTGCTAAAGTATTAGGGGCATCGCAATTCACAATCTTTAGGCGTGTAAGTATGCCTATGATGAAAAGGATCATTATGATAGCACTCATTCTTAGATCTATTGAGTGCTTCAAGTTGATGGATGGCATTTACATCATGACTTTTGGCGGCCCAGGATATCACACTCAGACAATATCAATGTGGCTGTATGAAGCGGCATTTAGGTATCTTGATTATGGATTTGTGAGTGCCGTTGCATTGGTGATATTTGTTGGTTTAGGTATAATATCGTGGTTTGCTATCAAACCTTTAAGAGGAGGGTAAATAAATGGAAATAACTACACGTCGGATAATTAAATATGTATTAATGGCACTTGCACTTATTCCATCCATGTTCCCAGTATATTGGATGGTGACTACCGCGTTCAAACCTATGGCTGAATGGGTTCCAAAGGTAGCTATCCTTATACCGAAAAACCCTACGTGGGATAATTTCATTGTTCTGTTCGATCCAGAATCAGCATCTTACTCCTCATTCACTGCTATAAGGGACCCTATAACCCAGGCTTTGCAAAACAGCATGATTCTATCAGTAGGAGGCACTCTGCTTGCACTGTTTGCTGGAACGCTTGCAGCATATGCAATATCCAGGTTTAAAGCAGGGGGAAATATATTGCCCCAATTGATCCTTATGTTCAGAATGATGCCGCCAGTAGCCGCGTTAATTCCCATAGCTATAATGTTTTCCGCCTTCAGATGGGTCGATACACATGTCGGTATGATAACGTGTTATGCTCTTTTCAACTTGCCATTTGTGGTTTGGCTAATGAAGAGCTTCTTTGATGAAGTTCCAAAAGAAGTAGATGAGGCTGCCCTAGTGGATGGGTGGTCATATTGGGGAGCATTTAGAGGAGTTGTGTTGCCTCTTACATATACCGGAATGGCAGTTACTGCTCTATTTATATTTATTCTTTGTTGGAGCGATTTCGCAGCAGCGCTGATACTGACAGGTTCAAGAGCCTATACTATCCCGGTATTCTTAGGAAACTATAGCGCTTCATATGGTGAAATGTATGGGCCTTTGGCCGCAGTCGGCACCTTTGCCGTTATTCCACCAGTAGCGCTTGGATTGGCAATTCAGAAATATCTCGTTAGGGGTTTCACATTCGGAGCAATCAAGAGGTAGGTTTGAAATGGATGTTGTAGAAGTTAAGAATCTAACAAAAAAATTTGAAGACGTCACTGCTGTGAATAGTATCACCTTCGATTGTCATGAGAAGGAATTCCTTTGTTTTCTTGGAAGGCCAGGAGCAGGCAAGACCACACTGCTCAGAACTATAGCTGGACTTGAAAAGGTCGATGAAGGAGAGGTCTATATTCACGGTGATCTTGTTAATGAAATTATCCCAAGCAAAAGAGATATCGCCATGGTGTTCCAAAATCTTGCATTATATACTGGATGGAAAGTCTATGACAATATTGCCTCGCCATTAAAAGCTCGGAAGGTCCCAAAGAATGAGATTAACAAACGTGTAAAAGATGTTGCAAAACTTCTTAAAATTGAACATTTATTGGATAGAACACCAGTTACGGCAAGCGGAGGCGAAAAGCAGAGAATAGCTATAGCAAGGGCTTTGATAAGACGTCCAAGAGTTTTCCTTATGGATGAGCCTCTTTCTAACTTGGATGCTCTTCTTAGGTTGGAAATGAGGGTGGAGTTGAAGAGGATGGCTAAGGAACTAGATCAAACAATAATTTATGCCACGCCGGATCAACTTGAGGCTATGAGTATGGCTGATAGGATAGGCATGATGCATAAAGGTGTCATGCATCAATTAGCGGATCCAGATACTATGTATGATCATCCCGCAACTAAGACCGTAGCAGGTTTTATAGGAAGCCCAGCAATGAACTTCGTGGAAGGTTCAATCGAAGAAAAAGGAGAAAAAAAACTTTTTAATTGCGGTTCATTCCAAATAGATGTTTCGAAATTTCAAGGCATCATTGAAAAAGAATCAAAATCACCTGAAACTACTTTGGGAATAAGACCTGAAGACATATCTGTTAGCCATGATAAGACTTCCCCATACTCTTTAGAATCATTGGTTCTGCTAGTAGAAGAGTTAGGCAGCGAGACAATACTGCATTTAAGAACGAGCGGAGTCCCAATCAATGCAATAGCACCTCCTGATTTTCAGACTAAATATGGAAGTAAAATCTGGATTAATATGAATATGGATAGAGTTCATCTGATAGATACAAAAGCAGAGAAAGTTATTGTATAGGGGGAATTCTGAATGAGTTTTAGTAGAAAAGTGAATATTATGTTGTGGATAATTACTTTCACGGCAGCATCTATTGCTATTTACATCAATATCGGTCCAGGATTGGGTAAATAAACTAATTTCAATTTTTTTAATTATTGATTCTAAAAAGATAAGGGATTTAAAATTTAGTTTAGTTTTTCACGCAATGCTTTGTCTACATCATCAAGGCCGAGTGATTTAAGCACTTCTGATTTTGGTATTCCCCGTTCATCCCATCCTACTGTCTCGAAGTATTCCTTTCTCATATCCTTAAAAGTAGCAATGTCTATCTTATCCCCCTTATTCGGGCCACTGGGTAGAGGCTCATAGAACCTATCTGGATTCTCGTCATCTTCTAATGGACTCCATTTGATGTCTGGCCCTCCTAAAAGGAGTACGGCTCTTTGTATGTGAATTACTGAAGGCGCTAAACGGCTATACCATTCTTCTTCTGTTATTCCCCAGCCGGTTACAGCTTCAAGGAACTCCCAAAGCAATCCATCCCTTATAGAAAACACATTGAACCAACAGTATACTCCAGAATCGTGAAGAAGCGTGTTGAGTTCGCTATTCCCATGATCTAATGGTAGAGCGGCTACAGATGTGTGATCCCCTCCTTGAACAGAGCAAGCATAAGCAATATCTGTTGGAAAATCAAGATGACTTCTAATTCCATGAGCGCCGCATCCAATCGCTTTTCCATGTACTACATACTTTGTCAGATCAGTTCCTTTCATTTCTCCCAATTTCAATGCTGCACGATATGTTCCTTCAGCTAATACGTCTCCAATCCCTTCTCTGTGCGCAATCTTTTCTGCAAGATCACCAAAAGCTTTAGCGTCTCCCCATTTCAAATCGATACCGTCCAAGTCATCTTTTGACAAAATACCTCTCTGATACAGTTCTCCAGCAAATCCCAATACGTTACCGCCTTGAATTCCACATATTCCAAGATCATCCATTCGACTCGATGTATAAACAGCTTCTTCTGGCGTATATAGACCAAGGTTTGGTCCTAAGTAAGCCTGAAGTTCATAATCAGGATTGTCATCAATGGCGCCCTTGAAAGGGCCAGTTTTGCACATTGCTATTTTGTAACATGTCGTTTGACAACCGAAATCACCCCAGTACCTCTTTATCCATACGCGTTGTTCAAATCTATCTGCTCCGAAACTTCTCTCATCATGCCACTCTTCCTGCCAATTTCTAATGGGTTCCGAGCTGGTTCTTGCACCACAATCATAACCAATATATCCGGTTCCCCATCGCCTGAATGCATCATTGTCCATGAGATCTTTACAAGCTTTATCTAACAAATCAAATGTTTTATCGGCATCTGATACTTCCGGTAAAGGACCTGAGCCTTTAGCAACAATTGCTTTTAGGTTCTTCGAACCCATTACACCGCCATAACCGCCGTATCCTGCAGCATGCGTCCATTTTCCAGATACGACAGCCATTCTAGATTTATTCTCGGCAGCTGGGCCGATATATAATATAGCTGGATTCTTCCATTCGCCATATTCGGATTTTTTATTAAAGAGTTCTTCTCTTCCCTCCTTCACCAGAATCTTGAAAGTTTCCTTGCCCTCCTTTCCCCAAATGTGGTCAGCTTTCTTCAATTCGATCTCTGAATCAATAATAGATAGATAGGAAGGCTCGGATGCGGAACCAGTGATTATGATTCCATCCCATCCTGCACATCTCAGTTCAATTCCAAATTCTCCAGCTATAGTTGAGCCCACAATACCATTGCTCTGAGGTGATTTACCAGTTATACATATTCTTCCGCCTGGATAGTAGCCAGTCAGTGGACCAGTCATAGCTAATAAAATATTTTCGGATCCTAGAGGGTCGATAGTCTCCCATTTTGAACCAAGACGATCCCAGAGAATTTTCGTTCCCAATCCTCTGCCGCCAAGGTACGTTCTCAGTATTTCATCCTCAAATGAAACAGTTTTTATCTTCTCAGTCTCAAGATCAATCTCTAAAAATTTTCCAGCATAGCCTCTCATTCTATACAAACTCCTCCCCTTTTTCTCCATATAGCAGAGTCACAAAATCTTTTACCATCTCTTCAGGTTTTCTGGCATATAGTTTCTTATTGAAATCTTCGTTTCCCATAGGCTTCTCGGAAGTTGTCCACAAAGCACCCCATCTGCCTTCTTGGCATACTTTTACGCATTGTGGATCCCCGTCGCAAAGATCACAAATTACTGCTTTTCTGGATTCGGGATGCAAGAAAGGAATCCTGCCCTGGCAAGCTTCGATACAGTTTCTGCAACTAGTACATTTCTCATTATCGACAAGTATAGCACCTGTTTTTTCGCTTATTGAAAGCGCTGAAACAGGGCATGAGTCAACACATGGAGGATCTTCGCATTGGGTACATAGATGAGGTATCTCGGCCCCTGGTACTAGCATATAAATTCTAACTCTTGAAGCATCAGGCCAGATCTTCTTTTCATGATGAATAGAACATACTATTTCGCATCTCCTACAACCGCTACACCTAGAAAAATCCCTTGCTATCCAAATTGGTTTCGTTTCACTCAATCTTCAAACACTCTTTATCTTTATATTAGCACAGAAGTAAAAGACATTCACAAAATTGATTTAAAAAGTTATCCGATCCACCATCCACCATTGACATCAATAGTTTGTCCTGTTACGAAATTGTTTTCTGCTAGAAACAGTATGGCTTTGGCTACATCGATTGATTCTCCAAGCCTTCCTACTGGTATCTGATCGATCAATCCCTGCCTTTTTTCTTCACTGAACGTCGCTATTGAGCCTGCATCTCCAATCAGTGAGGGCGTTACAGCATTCACCAAAATATTATGCGGAGCGAGTTCTTTTGCCAAATAGTGGGTCAAACCCAACTGCCCAGCTTTCGATGATGCATAGTGCGGACCTAAAATTCCCCCATTTCTGGCTGCTACTGACGAGATAATGATTATCTTTCCACTTCCTTGTTTTTTCATGATTGGAACTACAGCTTTTGAGCATAGAAAAGAACTCTTTAGATTGACATCAATTGTGCGATCCCATATGCTCTCCTTCAACTCCTCTATCTTATAAGTCGATTGAATGGCTGCATTATTAACAAGAACATCAATCCGCCCAAATTCTTCCATAGTTTTCCTGAACAATTCCTCAACTTGTTTAGAATCTGATACGTCCGCTTGAACCACAAGTACCTTTCTATTAACTTTGCGAATCTCATCTGCAATATCATTAGCTCCCTTGCTATCGGTGTTATAATTGACTACAACATCATATCCATAATCAGCAAAGTGTTTAGCAGTAATCTTACCAATGCCCTTACTAGCGCCTGTGATTAAAACAACCTTATCCTCACTCATATTTCATTCATCCAAATACAATTCAAATTGTTATTAGACTTAATTTTAATATATAATGATTAGTCTTTAAAAAAAGAATTGTGGGTATTATAGATTTATTTTATCACTCTTTCCACCTTGGCTCTCTTTTCTCAAGTATAGATCTGATTCCTTCTTCTGTATCATCGGAAATTGAAGCAAGAGAAATTAAGTCTTTGGAGTAATGAAGAGCTTTAATATACTCCATGTCTCCCATCATATAGAATGCTGGTTTCCCTATTCTGTATGCCACTCTGCTTTTATTTGAAATCTTTTGACCAAGCTCAATCGCAGTTTCAATATGCTTTCCATTGCCGACAACTTTATTTATTAAGCCAATTCTTGCTGCCTCTTCTGCATTTATAGGTTCTCCAGTTATTAGCATCTCCATTGCCTTCTTTCTTCCAACCGATCTCTGTAAAGGTATCATGGGAGTTAAACAGAACAAACCTATATTTACTCCTGGGGTCTGGAAGAGGGCATCTTCAGTTGAAACCACTAAATCACAAGCCGCAACTAATCCGCAGCCAGCTGCTGTTGCGTAGCTGTGTACGGCTGCTATTACTGGTTTACTCATCTTAGCGATGTCTTCGTACACTTTAATTGATTTAGTCCAGAGATCTCTTCTTTCAAGAGCATTTATTTCAAAAAGTTCCTTTAGATCATGACCGCTACAGAATATCTTGCCTTCCCCTGCTATTACAGCCGCACCTAACTTATCGTCCTCCTCAATCTCTTTAAATTTCTCAAGAATAGCATCAATTAGAGGTTCGTTTAAAGCATTCAAAACTCTAGGTCTATTGAGAGTAAGTAGTCCTACGCTACCTTTTTTTTCAAATCTAAGAATTTCGTCATTCATAATGACATCACACAAAAATAAAGCGGTTATAGTAAAAGGAATGCATGAAATATCCTATTTAGTCTTTAGTGTAAAAAAATATGAAAAATATTTTATAAAACAGAGTAACTTCGGTTTATCTAGGTTAACATTCGTTTAAAGGAAAGTAAATAAAGTAGAGTCTATCAATCCATAAATAAAAAGATCCATCGTTTTATTGAAATTAATCATAAATATCTGAAGAAGGATTAACTTTTTGAAGAAAAAAAAGACGCGCAAAGCCAAACCTAAAATTCTTGAGTATATAATAGGGATATTGCTAATTGCCTTCTTGTTATTTGTGATATCCAATGTATTCTTTCCATCATCTCCTGCACCGATAACTTCGGGAGATGCAGTAATAATTGATCAATTAAGTATCATTAGCCAAAATCAAACATTTCTGGATAGTGCAACTCAATCTTTAGAATCTGCTGGGATTGAAGTTGATATATATAGTGGAGATGAAGTAAGCATTGAATTATACAAGCGATTACCATCTTTAGGGTATAAAATTATTATATTCAGAGCTCATTCAGCGTATCCTTTAGAAAATCCAGAGTTAATTCAGATCCAAAATCCAGAATGGCCAGTCTACTTATTCACCTCAGAACCCTATGATGAAAATAAGTATTTAATGGAGCAACTCACTGATCAAGTAGCTCCTGCAAGAGTCGCTGAAGATTCACCAACCTTATTTTCAATAGGTCCAGAATTTATCAGAAATAGCATGAACGGTGAATTTCCAAATTCCTTGATCATTATAAGCTCATGCGGAGGGCTTTATAGTACAGATCTAGCAGACGCTTTTATCGAAAAGGGCGTTAAAGGAGTAATATCTTGGAGCGATCTTGTCGACTTAGATCATACCGACAATGCAATAGATGTGCTTATAAAATCAATATGTGTTGATGGTTCAACAATTGGAGATGCAGTATCGTTAACAATGAAAAAAGTGGGGCCGGACCCAAGTTATGAGAGTATTTTGCTATATTACCCTAATGACCTTAAAGAAGAGAACATAAACAAAATAATTTCAATCGCTAATATAATTAAATTTAATTTGAATAAAATCAGTAAAGAACAA